>CAZRAW010000126.1:3224-6593 GCA_964598065.1 uncultured Lentimicrobiaceae bacterium | reverse complement strand
CTAAAGCCAACATATTGCTCTCGAAAATACCATTTAACTTTTAAACAACTTCAATCAAAAATGGACTGCATACGTGATTTATTATTGTAGAATACGTATTTTTGCTCAAAAATAATTTTTCATGCTATTAAAAAGCAACAAGCTGAAAGCTAATAAATTCAAGGAGTCTAAAAAGGAAACTCTGCAGAGAAAGGAGAGTAAAAAGTTGAAAAGTAAGAGAAGCTCTACCTCTGTTGGAAGAAAAATCGATCCGCAGGTGGCGAAAATATTGGGCTTTTTCCTCATTGTTGTTTCGGTTTACCTCGTAGTGGCATTTACCTCTTTTTTTATCAATTGGTTCGAAAGTAATCCTACAAATGTGTTTGCCCGCACTCTCGGCCTTAGTCATTATTTCAATAATCATATAGCACTGGTACAAAACTGGACAGGAAACCTTGGGGCTTTCATTTCCAAATGGCTGGTACAGAATGGCTTTGGGCTGGGTGCCTATTTCCTTGTATTTCTGTTGTTTGTGTGGGGTCTGCGGTTGATGTTTAAAATCAGATTACTTTCTGTTTGGAAACTGTTTCAGGTAATACTGATTGGCTTTTTCTGGCTTCCCATGCTTCTGGGAATGCTGTTTGCCGGTCATCCCGATAACATCCTCGGAGGTCTTTTCGGCTTTAAGTTAAATTTCTGGTTGACAAAGTATATAGGCACGTTGGGATTGATTTTACTCATTATTTTTATCCCCGCCATTCTCATTCTTATCCGTTATAAATTTTCTTTCAAAAGAAAAGACAAAGGAAAACGGAGGCAGGAAGAAGGGCAGGATAAAACGGCCAAAAATTCTCTGCATCCGGAAGATAAATACAATACCGTTGAATTCTCTGTTGAGGATGAATCACCGGATAACAATGAAGGCAACGCCGTTTTAGATGTTTCTGAAAAGGATGAGGTGGTCGGGACCAAAGTAGGGAATCCCGGTAAGGATGAAACCGGTAGTCTTGAGCTTACCATCGAAAAGCCCAGGCAGGAAACAAAAGCAAAAGTGATTCCCGGCGAACACAAAGGGCTGGACACAGAATTTGATCCTACCCTTGATCTGCCCGATTTCAAGTTTCCCGGACTCGACCTGCTGAACAGTTATGATGAAGGCGTAAAAGTTGACCGTGAAGAGTTAGAGGTCAACAAACAAAAGATTGTGGATACGCTCGACCATTATAACATCTCCATAATAAAAATTAAAGCAACCATTGGTCCGACGGTTACCCTATATGAGATTGTCCCGGCACCGGGCATCCGGATTGCAAAAATCAGAAATCTCGAAGACGACATTGCCCTGAGTCTGTCGGCCATGGGTATCCGGATTATTGCACCCATCCCCGGAAAGGGAACGGTGGGCATTGAGGTTCCCAACAAAAATCCATCCATTGTCTCCATGCGCTCCATACTGGAATCGGAAAGGTTTCAACACAGTAAAATGGAACTGCCGCTGGGACTTGGCAAAACCATTGCCAACGAAAGCTATGTTGTTGACCTTGCCAAAATGCCACATATTCTCATGGCCGGAGCTACAGGACAAGGGAAATCGGTGGGACTGAATGCCATTATTGCTTCGCTTTTGTACAAGAAGCATCCCGCCGAGCTGAAATTTGTTATGGTTGATCCCAAGAAAGTGGAACTATCACTTTTTTCCCGTATCGAACGCCACTATCTTGCCAAACTTCCCGATTCGGAAGAGGCTATCATTACGGATACCCGTAAAGTGGTGCGAACGCTCAACTCACTCGGTATTGAAATGGATAACCGTTATGAGCTGCTGAAAGATGCTCAGGTACGAAACATTAAAGAGTACAACCTGAAATTCAAAGCACGTAAACTGAATCCAAACCACGGACACCGGTTTTTGCCTTACATTGTGCTGGTGGTGGACGAATTTTCCGATCTCATCATGACGGCCGGCAAAGAGGTGGAGGGTCCCATTACGCGGCTGGCACAGCTGGCACGTGCCGTGGGGATTCATCTGATTATTGCTACCCAAAGGCCATCGGTAAATATTATTACCGGCACCATCAAGGCTAATTTCCCTGCCCGGATTGCTTATCGTGTGATTTCAAAAATCGATTCCCGTACTATTCTCGATACCAGCGGAGCCGACCAGCTTGTGGGCCGTGGCGACATGCTGATGTCCACCGGCAGCGACCTGATTCGCTTGCAGTGTGCTTTTATTGACACCGATGAGCTGGAAAGAATTACGGATTACATCGGGCAGCAGCGTGCTTATCCCGATGCTTTGCATTTGCCTGAATATTATGATGAAGAGACGGAAAGTGTGGGATCCGTTGACCTTAACGAACGGGATGAACTTTTTGAAGATGCTGCCCGTCTTATTGTGCAAACACAACAGGGTTCCACTTCGCTTTTGCAACGAAAATTGAAACTGGGCTACAATCGTGCAGGACGAATTATCGACCAGTTAGAGGCTGCCGGAATTGTCGGCCCCTTTGAGGGAAGCAAGGCCCGCGAGGTAAGAGTAGCCAACGAAATGGCTTTGGAACAATTTTTGAGGGACTTGGAACAGAAAAATGATTTATAATGTATGAAATTGTCAGATATGAAAATTAAAATAAGAATAACTCTACTCTTGGTGCTTCTGTTTACGGGAACGCTTTATGCGCAAAACAATGCGCAGCGCCTGTTAAAAAAGACATTAGATAAAATGTCGTCCTATAAAAATTTTAAATCCGATTTGACCTATTCCATGGTGAACAAACAGAACAACATCCATGAAAAGAAAACAGGTACTATTATAGTTGAAGGAGATAAGTTTCGTATTGATATAATGGGGCAGATTATTATTTCGGATGGGAAGGATTTGTGGACAGTCATTAAGGATTCAAAAGAGGTGATGCTGAGTACGCTGGATCCCAACGACCCTTCTAATGTATCGCCTACCAAAATATTGGAGGAATACTCTGATTATAAGGCAAGATTTGAAAGGGGACAAAGAAAAAAGACATTAAAAGTCCTGCTGCTTACTTCCAGAAAGAAAGCTACTTTTGATAAAGTAATTCTTGTCATCGACGCTTCCCGTTTTCTTGTAAAGCGATTTTCTTTGTACGATAATGACGGAAATGTATTCACTTACGACATTTATAATTTTAAGGCGAATGTTAATTTACCGAAAGGTACTTTTACTTACGATCCCAAGGAATTTCCCGGCTACGAACTGGAAGATATGCGTTAAAGTCTTAATTCCCTTTTGAAGATGTATTATTTTCCGGGTTAATCGGTATTTTCGTAAAATTCTCGATGTATAAGGATTATGCCAAATAAATTCGGATACCCCAAATTCTAAATTCAGCATACTTCAATCTCCTTTCAATC
>CAZRAW010000126.1:0-3124 GCA_964598065.1 uncultured Lentimicrobiaceae bacterium | reverse complement strand
TTCAATCTCCTTTCAATCCTTTCAATCTATTTTATTCTGTAGTTATACAAAGTACTCCCCGTAGCGGTAATTAGGTTTACCTCACTGTTATTGTCCAAACTACCTACGGTAAACGGTGTGTCACCAGTTATCCCCCTACTGATGAGGATGTTGCCTTTGCTATCGAAAAGATAAATGGTTTTTTCACGGGAAGCCACTATTCCTAAAACTTTCTGCCTGTTGCCGAGTGAAAAGAACTCCGGTTGTACATGGATGTCTTCGGAAAAAGTATATGAAAACAAAAGCTTTTTAAACCGGTTAAAAACTTTAAGCTTATTGTGGTCAACAAAAATAAAGTCTTTTGCCCCATTGCCGTTAAAATCGTCATACAGAAAATAATGATTAGGTGAAAAAGAGCCGAAACTTGTAAACCGGAGTTTACCGCTGGCAGAAATATACACCAGCTTCCCGGAGGTGTTAGTCGTAAGAATAATCCCTTTGTTGTTGGTTTTGTTGACAAAATAAGTGGAGTGTTTTGCCTTATCAACTGCCGATTTCAGATAAATACGTTGCTGTCCTCTCCGGTTAACAATCTTAACATTATTGGCATCGTCGTTGATGATAATGTAATCCTTTCCATTGGCAAGCAGCCGTACAACCTTTTGTGAAACAATAGCCTGCATGCGGGGCTTTCGCCAGCCTTTAACCTGGTTGCCACGGATATTGTAGTCATAAATGCGCTTGTCGGCCTGCGCCAGCAGAATGCGATAATCTTTGCGACGTATGTTGTAGTCGAACAGGCTTAATCCGTTGGTGGCAGAAGGATGAACGGCAATGGGATAACCTGCTACATATCTTCCCTTGCGGTCGATGAGGAAAAGGTTATCTTTTGTATTGAAAAGGTATTGAATCTTGCCGTTTTTATAAAAATCTACCGGATATATGGGACTCATTGGACGCTGTGGGAGCCGTTTTGTCCATAATATTTTTCCCGTAGGGTCGATAAGATACATTCTGTTTCCACGGTCAAAAACAATAATATCATATTTATTGCTGTTGTGGTCTTTTACCAAAAAAGGCTTGCCCACAATGGGGCTGTTTAATTTGGTTTTCCATAAAGCCAGGTTTTCCTCTTTGTATGACTTATTGTAACTTATGTAGAAATTGGTGTAAAACATGGCGTCATCCCGGCTGTATTGAAAAGCAATACCTTGAATATCATTTATGAAGGCTTTATATGTAGAAAGGGCAGCTACCGTTTTTTTACTTAGAAAGTGGGAGAGAAGTCCCGACAAGGTGCGGGGGTTTATTTGAATGAGAATGTTGGAAGTGTTGTTGAGATTGTTGGAAAAGGATTTATAATTGTTGTCCAGATCCAATGTCTTTCCCGTTTCGATGTACTGTATAAGGTTGGTCAGTGCAAGAGGCGAATTGGCAAAAACCGCATAACCGTTAATAATACAATAGTAATTTCGTGTAACGGTTGAGAAACTTTCTCCGTAAATGTCCGATAAAAAATGAGGAATATTTATCTTGCGAATGGCATAATTCTCCGAATGGAAAAGCCTGCGATTTCCACTTTTAGAGGCGATGCTTTTTAATAGTTGAGCTGCGCGGGGCACATCTTTCAGCTGTACAATTACCCATGTTTTGTCCGGAATCTCTTTACTGTTCAGTGCATTGGAAACCAGACTGACCTCGTTTCCGGTAAGTTTAACAAGGCTCTGAATATCAGCCTGATAAGCTGCTTTAAATTTTGCGGAAATCTTTTTCCCTGCAAAGGCAGAAAAGTCAGAGAAGCCCAGCGAATAGGAGAAATTGCGGTTAAAGGGAAACAGAGTGTAGTCATCCATAGGCACAGCCTTCTGACTTTTGAATCGTCCCAGAAAGCTTTTGCTTTTTGATACGGTATATCCGCTAAAAATAATATCGTGCGACTGGATAATCAGGTCTGTTTCTCCCCAACCGGCAAACCGGCTGAGATTATGTGCAATCCCTTGAAATTCGGTTCCGGCCATGTTGGAGAAAAATTGTCCGAGAACCGGATAATAGATAAAAAGCCGGGCATCGACAATCTTTCCACTTGTTTTTGCTACTGTTTTAAAACCGGCGCTTTCGCTGAAGTGCATTTCCTGCATAGAGTAGTCAGCTATGGATTTTTCCATAAGTCTTTGTTGTCCGGTAAAAAGCAGCGTTCCATCCATCTTCCATAACCAGTGAGCCTTACCGGTAATTACGTTGAAAATCTTTATTATGGGAATGGGGAAGTTCCCCCGTTTTCTATAAATTACCACAAAGCTTTTGCCTAATGCTGTTTCAAGAAATCTTTTTATCTCATCAATATGGGGTAGTTCCTTGTTTTGCAGAAGAAATAAAAGCTGATCTTTCCCGGGATAGACAGCAATAAAAATCTCCCCCTGCCGGAAACTTTTCGTCCACTGTTTTTTTAATCTGAAAAGAGAATCAACAAAGGTAAGTTGCCGGTAAACCGGTTTGAAACCGTTCGTCCGGATAAGGGCAGACCATATTTCATTGTTTTCCGTGATTTTATTGATGAAATCTCCGGCATTATCCGATTGAACTATCAGCGCCGGTGTATTTGGAAGCATCTCCCAAAGATTACCCTGACGAACCGTTTTGGTGTTAAACCAGTAAAGAGCTCCTGCTACAATAAACAAAAGCAGAAGAAACAGATAAATGAAATATCTTTTATTCATGACAAAAGGCCTGTTGAAAAATCAAAAGTACGAAAGATTCTGCGCTTTATCCATATCGGATGCGTTCTTATTTAACAATTCGTTGTTAATAGATTTTTTTGCTGGTGTTGACCGTAAATATGTGTTTTGTTGCTTAAAATTCCAAACGTGTCTGGATGGCGGAGCGGAAAGTTTTCCGGTGATGAACGCAACTTCCGTGCTCCTGAATGGCCAGCTTGTGTTGCAGTGTGGGGTAGCCTTTGTTGTGGTCCCAACCATAATACGGAAATTCGCCATGCAACTTGCGCATGTAAGCATCCCGGTGGGTTTTTGCTAAGATGGAAGCCGCCGCTATGGACATGTATTTTCCATCGCCTTTTACAATGGTAGCGTGGGGAATATTTTTGTATTTCTTAAACCGGTTGCCATCGATAAGCAAGAAACCAGGC
>CAZRAW010000125.1:0-6634 GCA_964598065.1 uncultured Lentimicrobiaceae bacterium | reverse complement strand
TAATTGAATTACTGCTATAAACTTTCAGAGACAGCTATCAGGTATTATATCTTAGTATAAAAGCCGAGACTTTTAAAACTGTTTGTTTTCCTTGGTCAATACGCCATTAAACAACCGGTATGGCTCATAAGGTAACTGAAAAAAATAGCAGGAGAATACAGAAAGCTGACATTATTATATTTATTCCCGCAAAGATATTTTCAATAGTATATATATATATATATAGAAGTTGTTTAAAGTCTACCAAGTAAATTATAGATTAAATATTTAAAAATCAGCCAATAAATTCCTTTATTCCCCTTCTCGAAGGGGTGCAGGGGTAGGTCATTTTAAAAAACTATTTATTGGCTGATTTTTAAGCCATTAAAATTGTTCATGGCTTTAGACTTTAAACAACTTTATTAAAAATCAAACTAACTAATGCAAAAAATGCTTTTTGAATAGTCCAGAATTTCATTCGGGGATGATATAGCCACTCAAAAACAGAACCCGAAAAGGGTTCAATATAATTTAAAATACTGTTATTGAATTGAATTTGCAACTTTAATCTTTCTGTAAGCCCGGATGCCTTATGTCGGTACCTTCATAAGCGTAAATTGAAGCTTCCGCGATGTGTTCGGCATGGTCGGCGATACGTTCAATACTGGAAATTATACTTTTGATTTCAATAAAATTTAATATAACTTTTTGCAAATCACCGGAGGATTTTTCTGCGAGAATTGAATTTTTTAATATTTGTCGATTCAAATTATCGACGAAATTATCACTGTTGATGGTCCAAAGCGCAGCTTCTTTATCATTGTCTATAAATGAAAAAATTGCTTTCGAAATCATTTCGGTGCTAACGGCGAGCATTTCACTGATATCTTTCGAATTCAATAAAAGCAGACCGGGATCTTTAAGCCTTTTCAAAACATTCACAATTTTCATAATCAGGTCGCCAATACGCTCCAGATTGGTTATCATCCGATAGGAGGCCATTATTTTTCTAAGCTCTGAGGCTACAGGTTTATAAAGGACGATGGTGTTAATAATCCGTTTACTTATTTTAAGTTCATAAGCATCTATTTTTCTTTCATTCTTTCTAATTTGTTTTAAGCTTTCAGCAGAAATATTTGTGCGTTCAGACCCGATTACTTTTGCAAGTAACTCCATCTGTTGCAACGTGAGCTTTGATAAACTCTCAAAACCATCCATTACTTTTCTGATCGCCTTGTCTTTAGTCGTACTCATGTCAAATTTTTTATAAAGATATACAAATTATCCAATCTTCCCGGTAAGGTATCTTTCTGTTCTCCTATCGGAAGGATTCAGAAATAAATCTTTTGTTTTACCGTACTCTACCAGTTCACCGAGGTACATAAACATGGAATAATCGGAGATACGGGCGGCCTGTGCCATATTATGCGTTACCAGCACTATGGTATATTCCTTTTTAAGTTTTACAAGGAGATTTTCGATTTTTGAAGTTGACACCGGATCCAGGGCAGAAGCAGGCTCATCAAGAAGAATAACTTCCGGTTGAAAAGCCAGTGCACGGGCAATGCAAAGTCGTTGTTGTTGCCCTCCGGATAAAAAATTTCCTTTTTTGTATAGTACGTCTTTTACTTCGTCCCAAAGAGCAACGTCTTTCAACGATTTTTCAACTATTTCGTTCCGTTTGGCTTTCTTTTGCCGGATACCATTTAACTTATAGCCGGCAATGACATTATCGTAAATACTCATACTCGGAAAAGGGTTGGGACTTTGAAAAACCATTCCTATTTTTCGCCTTAACTCGATATTTGAAAGCTTCGAGATATCTTTATCGTTAAGAAAAATCTTACCCTGTGTTTCAATTTTAGGATATAGCTCGTGCATTCGGTTCAGCGCTCTTAACAAGCTACTCTTTCCGCAGCCCGACGGGCCCATAATTGCTGTAATTATATTCCTCTTTATGTCGACGGATACATCCGCAATTGCATATTTATCCTTTTCATAAGAAACAGACAGATTTTGGATTCTCAATATAGGTTTTTTTTCTATAATGGGTTTATTCATTTTATTTTATTTCTGTTTTGGTGCAATTTGTTTTGATATTAAGTTAAGTGCCAGAACCAGAACTACCAAAAATAAAGACGAACTCCAAATCAGGTTTACCATGTTCGGGTCATTATAAAACTGCCAGATGAGCAAAGGTACTGCACTTGTCGGTTTATTTAAGTTAAAATTCACAAAGGGATTCCCCAGGGCAGTCAGCATGAGTGGGGCTGTTTCGCCCAAAACCCTGGAAATGGCCAGAAGAATTCCTGTTGTTAATCCGCTGAGACCTGTCGGTATCAATACCCGCAGTATAATTTTATGATAGGGGACGCCCAATGCCAACCCGGCTTCTTTGATCGATACGGGAATCATTTTGAAGGTCTCTTCAGTAGATCGAATTATAAGCGGTAACATCATGATAATGAGGGAAACACTCCCTGCAAAAGCAGAAAAGCCATGTGTAATATATTTAACAACCCAAAAATAAGCAATTAATCCCAGGACTATTGAGGGTGCCCCCTGTAGGATATCAGAAATATCCCTTACCACGTTAGCGTATCGTTTTGTTCCGTTTTCATATAAATAAATTCCTGCTAAAACTCCCAGAGGAATGGCAATCAGGCTTGCCACCGATACCATCAAAAACGTTCCCGTTATGCCATTAAGTATTCCTCCGGGAATGATCTTTCCATGATTTAGCGCTATCATTGCCTGATAAGTATCGGGGGCAATTTTAGTAAAAAAATTGAAATTTATTTGTTTGATCCCCTTTTGGACCAGCTCATAAATAATTAGAATAATAGGAGTTATGGCAACGAGGGATAAAAAAATAACCAAGCCTTTAAAAAGTCGATTTTTGGCTGCCCTTAATTTCTCTTTTCCCCTTATGGGCTGTGTGCTTAATTTTAGTACAGACATCATGGCTTAAGAGAATTTCTTTATTATAAGTTTACCAATACCATTGATGATCCCGGTTATAAGGAATAACAACAGGCCAATGGCAATCAAAGCGCTCAATTTTAGGCCTTCCGCTTCGCCAAACTGGTTGGCAATTACACTGGCCATGGTGTTTCCCATAGAGAATATGCCTTTCGGGATGACATTGGCATTCCCAATCAGCATGGTTACCGCCATGGTTTCCCCAAGTGCCCGGCCAAAAGCGAGGATGTAACTTGCGACAATTCCGGATCGGGCTACAGGAATAGTTACATAAAATATAACCTCCATACGAGTAGCTCCTAACGAATAGGCAGCTTCCTTAAGGTTGTTAGGTACAAGCGAAATAATTTCAGTACTGATAGAAGTAGCATATGGGATAATCATTATGGCAAGGATTATACTGGAGGTGAATATTCCATATCCTTGCGAATTAAATCCCAGTTGCACAATTAAAGGACGCAAATAGTAAAACCCCCACAGTCCGTAAACAATTGATGGAATGCCGGCCAGCAGGTCCACCATGGTGCCGATAATTTTTGCAACCATCTTCCCCTTGTAGTATTCACCAATAAATAATGAGGTGGAAAATGCCAATGGCAGACAAATAATTAAAGCAAGAACAGAAGTAATAACTGTTCCCACAATAAAAGGGAGTGCGCCATACTGTTGCCTGCCTGCAGTCGGATTCCACTTTGTGGAAAAAATAAATTGGAATCCGAATTTTTGAAAAACCGGTATGGAACCACTTACTAAAGTGAGAACCATTCCGGTTGCAAGCAATATTAAGATGAATGATGCAGCAAATAATATATTTTTTGTGATCTTTTCGCTATTCATCTATTTATTTATATTAGTTGCACTATTTCAGGATAGGCTTTCCATTGTAAGTAACCGTACGCAATATTTTCCTGGCCATTTTTACCACCTTTTCCGGTAACGGTGCATAATTCACCTTTTTTGCAATAGCCTGAGCTTCCGGACCAATCATCCAATTCAAAAGTTTCAATGTTGCCTGTGCCTGAGCTTCTGAACGGTTATTGTAATCTTGTTCTTTATAAATAATTATCCAGGTGAAACCACTAATGGGATAAGCTTCAGAAGCAGAGGAGTTGGTCTCCATTACCCTTGTGTCGGCAGGGATTTCGCCGTTTCCCGCAGCACTGACGGAGGCAATGCTTGGTTTAATGAAATTACCGGCCTTATTGCGGAGGAGTGCGAATGAAATTTTCTGTGCAAAAGCATATTCAGAACCTATGTAACCTATTGTACCGACAGTCTGGCTGATTGTTCCGGCTACGCCAGGGTTTCCTTTGGCACCCATTCCTGTTGGCCATTTCAATGATTTCCCGATGCCAACCTGATTTTTCCATGCCTGACTTATCTTACTCATATAATCACTGAATATGTAAGTTGTCCCGCTTCCGTCCGAACGGTGGACCACGGTGATTGCCAAGTTCGGAAATTTAACTCCCGGATTCAATTTTTTGAGTTCTGCATTATTCCAATTTGTGATTTTTCCCATAAAAATCTTGGTGAGCACTTCGGGAGTCAGCTTCATAGTTTCGATTCCAGGAAGGTTAAATGCTATAACAACGGCGCCACTACACGTAGGAATATGAACAACGGGAGCAGGCATTTTAGCCATTTCGGCATTACTTAAAAACGCATCGCTGGCTCCAAAATCAATAACCCTGTCTCTAATGCTACGGATACCGGCACCGGAACCTATTACTCCATAAGACACCGGAATACCGGTTTCTTTGGTATATTTCCTGAATGCCGTATTATAGAAAGGTGCAGCAAAAGTTGAACCGGCACCTGCAATGCTGATATTATCATTTGTGCTCTTGGTCTTGGTAGTTTTCTTTGAACTTGAGCTGTTGGAGTTTTGGCATGATGCAAGTCCCACAACCACAGCCATAAAAATTAATAACTTTTTCATTTTTGATTGTTTTTGAATGTTAATATGGTCTTAAAATTTGATTTCTAAACTTAAATAAGCCCCCGAAACTGAGGATTTAGCTTTGTTTCGTGGCTTCCAAAGCTGATAATTCGGGGAAACTTTTACCCCCTTTACGGGAGAAATCTCAACCCCGGCAATTAGTACCTGCCCATCCTTTGCAAAATTCCAAGGATTAGCCTGATTTGCCATCGTTACGGAGGACAGATAATCGTATCGACCGAAAATATTTATCTTTTTAAAAAAATAAGTAGCGTAAAAAGAATAACCCGAATAATCTTTTCCGAAAGACATGCCATGATTATACTGTTTGTTATATTCGGCCCCTCCTTTCCACCTGGCTCCGGTATATGCTAAGAAAAATGAAAGGGTTTGCTGTGCCGCTTGTTTGTTCATGTAATCGTAATAGATTCGGAACATAAGTGTCTTGGCAGGTTTTAAGGTTACTCCTATAGTGTATTTTAAAGTGCTGTCAACTTCAATTCTTTTATAGCTTTCTCCATTGAGAACAGCGAAATCGGCACTTACAAATGAATTTAGTTTATAAGCAATGCTTATACCGAGGTCGGCACTCGAACCAAAGCCATTCTGATCTTGAAATGATTTAAAAAGGTAACGATTGCCCCATTGATTTTCCTGAAGATTAAATATATAAGTCCCAATAAGTCCGAATCTGGTAGTTAGTCTATTCTTTTTATATTGAATGTAAGCATTTTTTAAATAGGCCGTCATTTGAAGTTTGCCAACTCCCGGATTGCCGACATCAAAATTTACTTTTCCTGAAAAGTACTCGCTAAATGAATATTTATAACCCATGTATGCCCGGGTTACTTCGAAAAGGTTCCGGGTTGTTCCATTGGTAAAATTGCTGTGATAATCGGTGTAAATTTTCACAAAGGGTTTCCCCGATGGTTTAAATCCATCTTTGGTTTGGCCGTTCTGACCAAACGCACTGCTAAACAGTGGAAGGAAAATAATACTGAGAGATATGTTTTTTATCATTTGTCTTATATTGCCTCTTTGTGATAGAGGCAAAATATTTATCTTGGTTAATCTTCAAATGTCAAGCTTTTATACTTAATTTGTTGGCACAAAAGAAGAATATCATTAGCAGGATGAGGTTAATTAAATATTAAGTTTAAGTTATTAAATTGTTAACACAATAACTGCTATATGGCATAATAAAATTCAGCGTCTCAATTAGTTAAGAATGGGCATTAGAACCATGTTTCCTTCTTGCAGGCCATTGCGCTGCAATCTCAAATCCGCAAAGCTCTTCCTGCTGCAAGTCCGAACTGTACGCCATTATTGACAATGCTCGTTTAAAGTTTCTCACCGTAGCCGGTGTTATGGCTGTGATACTTTTTCACTGTGCTTGCCAATTCTAGCACACATTTCAAACTTTCGCTACGTAGGGCTTGCTGAAAAGCTCAGATGTGCGTCAGATTTGGATTTTGTGAAGTGAAGATGTATCCATATACTTCGAACTGAATAAGATACAAAGATGGCGTGCAGCTGAACAGCTTAAATTTTGAAATTGTGGCTATAATAAATGCACGTGTTTTTAATAAAATTGCCGGAAAACCATGCACTTTTATCTTTAAGAATCAATATAATAATTTATATATCAATAATTTAAGCGTTTTTCAGCAGACCCTACGTAACAACCTTGCGGAATTAAGGTAAAAGTTAAAATCACTTACTATTTCTACC
>CAZRAW010000124.1:0-6714 GCA_964598065.1 uncultured Lentimicrobiaceae bacterium | reverse complement strand
ATAAGTTTGACGCCAAATACACAACTATCCAGGTGAAGTTTGTCTGGCGGTTTGTGCTGTGAGATGTGAGGATGTGGGGAATGTGAGTTGAGCTATCCTGGAACAAGAATTAAAGCAGCAGATAGAAATTCAAAAACAAGTGGTCGAAAACAAAACAAACGTGCGGGGACGTCCGAGAAAATTTGAGGTTAAACATTGGACAGCCAAATACTTTGATAATCATGAACTCTTTAATGAGGGCACGCATTTGACCAACCTGGATACCATCAGTAAGCTCTTTAGTTTGGTGCCGGGCTTTCGTTTGGGATTACAAAGTTGGAATTTACCTGGAGTCGATTTGCCCAATCAAAATTAAAAAGCACAGCAGAAAAGCGTATTGTTTATTCAAGTACGACCTTATATATCTTGCAAATGTATTGTTTATCAATGATATAGATAAATTTACTCAATATTGCAAATTTTTGTCATGTAGTTAAATCCTGCTATTAAAATCAATTATGATGTTACCCGTGTCTAACTTCAATTTTAATTATTTTTCCTTTTATCCAATATCTTTAAATTTCCTTTAGATTCCCAACATACTTTCGTTGCATTATCCATCAAAAAATTTAAAAAATGAAAAAGTACGTAATGATTTTGTCGGCTATGTTTATGGCCATCAGTTTTACTGCCTGCAGTCAGAGCAAAGCTCCTGTTGCGGTAAAAACCGCTTTCAGCAAAAAATTTCCTGCTGTTAAAAAAGCTAATTGGGACAGAGAAGGAAAAACCCGGTGGGAAGCAGAGTTTAAATTAAACGGTAAAGAGATGTCGGCTAATTTTGATTTGCAGGGCAACTGGAAAGAAACGGAAACCGATCTGGAAGAAAATGCTCTTCCTGCCAATGTTGACAGCGTTTTAAATAGTCAATTCTCTGGTTATAAAATAAAAGAAGTTGCCTTTTCGGAAACTCCTGAGCGCAGTGCTTACGAAATCGTTATTAAAAAAGGCGAAAGTAAGCTGGAAGTTACTATTGACAAAACAGGTAAACTGCTAAGTAAGGAGAATGCCGGTGAAGACAATGATTAAGTTCCCGGAGATTTCATAATTTTTAAATATTATTGAGTCCGGTCTAAAAAGGTAAAGTGGGGTAAATAATGAAAATAAGTGTTTACCCCTTCCCTAAAGGATGCGCTTATTTTCAGCCACTTCCCCTTTAGGGGATTGATGGGTAAAAGTGGCTGAAATCAAATTGTAACCTTTTTAGACGGGACTCATTATTTCTTCTAAAAACAGCTACGGGGGAATTAACATCTTGGTACGGAGAAAGGATTCATTGATTATGCTGATAAAATACCTTCTCTGGAACGAAATGCTAATAACTTATTTTTTTATTTCAAAAATTTCAAAAAATTATTTTTGCCTGGTTTTGCAAGACCTCTTCATTCGGTATTATGCTAAAATTGTTATCCATGACAAAAAAGATTCAGAATATTTCAAAATGGGAAGGCGCTTTTTTAAAGAAAAAATGCTTCTTTCTTTGGCCGGTTTTTATTTTATTAACTGCTCCTTTTCAGCTTCTTCAAGGTCAGACCCGATTATCAGAATACATTGACAGCGCCCGGGTAAACAGCCCGCAAATCATTATTTTACAGAAACAAATCCGTGTGTTGGAATTGGGAAAGAAAAATATTAAAGCCCTTTACGAGGCCCCCAAAGGTTACATAACTTCCGGTATAGAATTAACACCTTATTTCAATAACAATGGCATCTTGTTTACTACCAACCCTTCTCCCAACGCCATCGGGTATGACATTGGTATTACAAACGGAGGTTTGTATTCGGCTTTGATGAATGTGGACGTTCCTGTTTTTACCCGAAAATCTACGCAAAATGCCCTGTTTTGGCAAGACCGGAAAATAGGCAGATTAAAAATTCTATTGAAAAATCTTTATTACAGATTGGACAGACAGATTACCAATTTATATTTCTCGGCACTCGGCATTCAGTTATCATATACCACTCAGCAAGAGAGTGTCCGGCTATTTTCGGGAGAGGTGAAAATTATGGAGCAACTTACCCGGAAAGGACTTTACAGGCTTGTAGATTATGAATTGCTAAAAACAACCCTTTCCAGTGATTCCATAAAGCTGCAAACCCTTGCCAATGCCTATCGGCTACAGCTTATGCAATTGAAAAGTGTTTGTGGTATTTCCGACTCAACATTGAGATTACTGAAAATGGAAAAAATGAAAATGACCCGGCCCATAAAAACCGCCTCTTCATTTGTTGAACCGTATATCAACGACAGCCTGACAGCCATTGCTCAAAACCGGTTGTTTGATAACCGTTACCTCCCTAAAGTAATGTTGTATTCCAACGCCGGTTTGAATGGCGTATTGCTCAACGGAATTGAAAAAAAATTCGGACTGTCAGCAGGTATCCGGTTATCCTACACCTTGTTCGATGGGAAACAAAAACAGGTCAGCAAAGCACAAAGTCTGGTAAAAATTGACCAGGCCCGGTTGCTCAAACGAATAAAAATCAAAGACATTCTGATACGGCGGACTTCTTTATTGAAATCTATTGCCGAAGCCAAAGCAAACCTTCAAAAACAGGATAAATTAAAACATAATTATGAAAATTTAATTGCTTTATACAAAGCTGAAGTTCAAAAAGGGCAGGTGCCGGTTACCGGATTTTTAATAGCATTAAGGAATTATAATAACCTGAAACTCTCTTACGGATTGCAGGAAATAAAATTGTATAAATTAATTAACGAATATAATTATTGGAATCACTAAATAACAGGGAAAAGATGAACAAATATATCAAGTGGAACCTTTTTTGGATAGCAATAGTGTTTTTGGCTGCATCAGGTTGTAAACGGAATTCCGGAAAGAGTAATGCATCATCGCCCCGGCTGCCTCTCCCCAATGTTACCGTGACAACGCCCACAAAGGAAAACAAAACCGTTTATATAAAATTCAGGGCCATAAGCCGTTATCTTCAATCGGTTAGTTTCAGAGCACGAACTTCAGGCATTGTTACCAATGTCTTTATCCGGCCGGGAGATGAAATTAAAGCACATCGGCCGCTGTTTATCGTTAAACCCATGGAAATGTCTGCTTTGGAAGGGTCAGGCACCCTGTCGAACAACTTAATCAACAGCCGCGACACTATTTTTTCTGATCAGGACGCTTTTACCAATCATGTATTGGTGCAGGAAGGCGATTACGTACAACCCGGTAGTTTACTCGCTACCGCACTGAATAAAAACTCCTTATCGGCAATAGTCTATATCCCTTTTCCCCAGGTTCCGTTAATCAAAAAAAACAGCCCCTGTATAGTGGAAATTCCGGGAAAAAGCAATGTTTCCTCCTATTTTAAGAAACAACTATTTCTCGCTAACACCATCACCCAAACCCAGCCCTATGTAGTACCATTACCTCCGGGTCTAATGATTGCCGGTAACATGAACTTATTGGTAAAGTTTAAGGAGAGAGAAATCAGGGGCGGCATTTTTTTGCCAAAAAAAGCCATACTATCCAATGAAGAAGAAACCTCATTTTGGATTATGAAGATGGCTAACGACACCACAGCAGTTAAAGTTCCGATAACGCTTGGATGGCAGGGGAAAAAACAGATTCAAATTCTTTCAAACCGGATTGGAATGACAGATAAGGTAATTACAGAAGGCGCTTATGGCCTGCCTGATACCGCTTATGTAAGAATTGTAAAATAAGGCACGAGCATGTATAACTTCTACAATAAATTTAAAAGTCCGCTTTTTGTCTTGATGATAATTGTTGCGCTCGCCGGCGCTTATTCTTACAGTAAGATGAAAACATCGTTGTTTCCCAATGTAACTTTTCCAAAAATAAAAGTTATTGCAGACAATGGTCAGCAACCGGTGGGCAAAATGCTGATAACGGTTACCCGCCCCTTAGAAGAAGCCATTAAAAAAAGCGAAAACCTGACTTTGCTCAAAAGCACTACCTCAAGAGGAAGCTGCGAAATTTCGGCATTTTATAACTGGAACGCTAACATTAATCTGGCGAAACAGCAAATTGACTCCCGCATTGCAGAAATCAGAAATCTTCTACCTCCCGGAACGCAAATCCATGTAGAAAAAATGAATCCTTCCATATTACCGGTGGAAGGTTACTCACTCGAAGGAGACAAAAGCCCGGTAGAACTCAGAATGCTGGCGCTTTATACTGTAAAACCTTACCTCGAGCAAGTCAGCGGCGTCAAGGATGTCGCAATCATGGGCGGAAAAATTAAAGAGTATCAGCTACTGCTGAATATTGAGAAAATGAGTCGGCTGGGAATCACCCCACAGATGGTTAAAAATGTACTCATGCAAACGAATTTTATTCGCTCCAACGGGTATGTGAGCGACTACCGGAGGTTGTATTTAAGCTTAACCAACGCCAATGTTAAAAACTTACGGGCGCTCGAAAACACAGTAATAAAAAGTACTTCCAAAGGTGTTATCCGGGTAAAAGATTTTGCCAAAGTACAAATTGGCGAACAACGGCAATATGTGATTATCAAAGCCAACGGCAAAAACGTACCCCTCATTAACGTATTAAAACAACCGGAAGCCAATTTGATGACCATCAACAGGAAAATACAAAAGAAAATTAAGGAACTGAACAACCATATTTTACCCAAAGGGGTCATTATCAGGCCTTATTACAACCAATCCTCTTTTGTGGGAGATGCTATCAAAAGTATTAGCGATGTACTTTGGATTGGATTGCTGCTTGCCATTGTTATAACCATTGCTTTTTTACGGTCGATGAAAAGCAGTTTTATCATCCTGCTCAGCGTTCCTCTGTCACTCGCTTTCACCCTGGTGTTGCTTTATGCTTTTGGTTTTGATTTTAACATCATGACTCTGGGAGCCATTGCGGCTGCCATGGCCCTTGTAATTGATGATTCGGTAGTAATTGTGGAGCAGATACACCGGACACACGAGGAAAATCCGGACGAGAATTTCAAAAAAGTGGTTCCAAAAGCCATCAAATACCTTTTCCCGGCTATGGTAGGCTCCTCTTTATCTACCATTGTCATTTTTTTGCCTTTCGGGATTATGTCGGGGGTGGCAGGCGCTTACTTCAACATCATGACCGAGACCATGATTATTACACTTACGGCATCGTTTCTCGTTACATGGATTGGACTTCCGGTGTTTTACCTAATCTTTTTCCCAAAAACCACAAAAAAACATACCAAACCAATCGTGTTAAAAAAACGAAACTGGGTAGGTTTCTTTATACATCGTCCTGCCATTAGTATCGTTATGGTTATTGCTTCACTTGCCATCATGTATTTTATTTTTCCCCGGCTTCCTTCCGGTTTTCTCCCGCATATGGATGAAGGCTCCATTGTGCTCGATTTCGTCAGCCCTCCCGGGACAACCCTGAAAGAAACGGAAAAAATGCTGGAAAAAATTGATGGCATTCTCGCTACAATTCCGGAAGTGGAATCTTATTCGCGGCGGTTAGGAACTCAAATGGGCTTCTATATTACAGAACCCAACACAGGCGACTACCTGATTCAGCTTAAAAAGAAAAGAACACTTACAACCACAGAAGTAAGCGACGAAATAAGGAAGCGAGTTGAAAAAGCCGTCCCTGCGTTGAGGGTGGATTTCGGGCAGGTTATTACCGATATGTTGGGAGATTTAATGAGTTCTGTACAACCCATTGAGATTAAGATCTTTGGAAATAATGAAAAAATCATCCATTCCTACGCAAAGAAAGTTGCTGCCCTGATTAGTAAAGTTCGTGGTACGGCCGATGTTTTTGATGGCATTGTAATTGCAGGACCTGAAATTCAGGTTGTTCCGAAAACCGCACGTTTGAAGCAATACCACCTTACTCCGCAAGCGCTTCAGTTTCAGATGCAAACACGTACCGATGGCTCTGTTGTGGGCGCCATTCAGGGCCCCATGCAGTTTACCAACATTCGAATGATTTACCCTAACAGAAACAGCACCGGTATCAAAGCTTTAGAGAAAGGAAAATTGTTTCTCCCCGACGGAAGACTGATTCCCATGAAAGGGGTAGCCACTGTTCGCATCCTGAAAGGGGTAGCCGAAATAGACCGCGAAAACCTGAAAAAAGTGGTTTATGTTAAAGCCCGCCTCAACAAACGCGATTTGGGAAGTACGTTGAAAGCTATTCAAAAAACCATTAACGCACATATTCATCTGCCACCGGGCTACACTATTGAATACGGAGGTGCTTATCAGCAACAGCAGCAGGCTTTTCACGAACTGGAGCTTATCCTGTTTTTGGCTGCTTTTCTGGTGTTTACCGATATTTTATTCCTTTACAGGAAACTGCGTGTGGCGCTCCTCATTATCTTCCTCACATTGCTCGGACCTACCGGAAGCGCTCTCTTGCTCTATTTTTTACATATCCCGTTGAATGTAGGTAGTTATGTGGGAATTATTATGATTGTGGGAATTGTTGGAGAAGCCTCCATTTTTACTTATCTGCAATATAATGAAGAAAGAAAGAAAGGATTGTCGGTTGACGAGTCTATCATCTATTCTATTTCTATTCGTCTGCGACCCAACCTGATGACGGCGCTTGCCGCTATTTTTGCTCTTTTACCACTTGCCATGGGTATCGGAACAGGAGCACAAATGCATCAACCTTTGGCTGTAGCCGTCATCGGTGGACTATTGATGGCGCTGCCTGTGCTACTTATTGCATTGCC
>CAZRAW010000123.1:0-6746 GCA_964598065.1 uncultured Lentimicrobiaceae bacterium | reverse complement strand
GCGAAGTTGCGAAATTAAGCGAATGACGAAATGGCGAGTGACGAATAACAGGCAATAAATATGCGCACATTTTTTAAAATGATTCGATGGCCGAATTTGATGATGATAGTGTTGAGTATGACACTGTTGCTGTTTTTGCTTATCAAACCGGTATTGGGATTAACAGATTTAATCGGAATGAGTTTATGGGAATTTGCGTTGTTGGTTGCAGCCGTGTTGCTCACCGCTATGGGAGGTTATGTCATCAACGATTTGAAAGATATGCAGACAGATGCCCTGAACAAACCGGGGAAGAATACTTTTGAAACAACATTTACAGGAAAGCAGGGCTGGATCTTTTACTGGATTTTTACTATTGGCGGCATTTTGGCAGGAAGTCTGCTTTCCTTTCTTCTCGGTAAAGGCAGCTATTCCCTGATTTTTATCCTGACAGCAGGGCTGTTGTGGTTTTATGCCACGCGATACCAGTGTCAGCCGCTGGTGGGAAATCTCGTGGTGGCTTTTTTGAGTGCGTTTTCTTTCGGACTGGTGTGGCTTTACGAGTTAATGGCGTTGCAGGGACAGTCCGTGCAGGTTGATCATAACGCCTTGATGACCGTTAACGCACTGGTATTGATTTATATGGGCTTTGCTTTTTTGATTAGCCTTTTACGCGAAGTGGTCAAGGATATTGAAGACGTGGAAGGAGACAAAAAAACGGGCTGTTTGACACTGCCGGTGGCTTATGGGACGAAAAGAGCCAAAAATATAGCGCTTATTGTCAATTTGTCGGGACTGTTTGCTTCCTTTGGCTTTCAGTGGTTTTTTTATAAAGACGGTTTTAACGTGTTGTTTTTGTTTTTCTTTTTGGTGGATATGCTTTTTGGCTTTGTGTTTCTGAAATTGATAAACGCCAGCCGGAAAGAACACTTCAGCCGGCTTTCGCTTTGGATAAAACTGCTCATGGTGGCCGGGGTTTTGTCCATGGGGTTGTTTTATTTTGAATTTTGATCATGTTACTAACCACCATAAAAAATTACGATGTCATTCTCGCTTCCGCTTCGCCGCGGCGGCAGCAATTGCTAACCGAAATGGATATTCCCTTTCGGATTCAAACAAAGGAAGTGGAAGAAATATTTCCGGATAATTTGAGTCCTGAAGCGGCAGTAACTTTCCTTTGCCGGCTGAAAAGTCTGGCCTTTCCTGAAGAGGAACTCAACGATAATACATTGCTCATCTCCGCCGACACATTGGTTGTGTTGAACAACAAGATACTGGGGAAACCGGTTAGCGAAAAAGAGGCTGCGGAGATGCTCCGACAGCTTTCCGGCAAAAAACATACGGTGATTACCGGCGTGTGCCTGCGGTTGCGCGAAAGGATGAAAACTTTCACCGTCAGTTCCTCCGTCTATTTTAAAGTCCTTTCGGAAGATGAAATAAATTATTACATAAGAAACTACAAACCAATGGATAAGGCCGGGGCGTATGGTATTCAGGAGTGGATCGGACATGCGGCCATCCAAAAAATCGAAGGCTCCTACTTTAACATTATGGGGCTGCCTACGCACCGGTTATATGAAGAACTGAGCGGGTTTCTGTCATAAATTGACTTGTCAGCGGTTTTCAAGCAAAACTCATTGTATATTTGCAGAGCGAAACGGAAATGTTTCCGTGACTTTATATGAAAGAGATTCTCATGCAGGACAAACCACTCATACTCATTACCAACGACGACAGCATTCATGCAAAAGGACTTCGTAAACTCATTAAGCTCATGCGCAAATTTGGCAACGTTGTGGTTATTTCTTCCGAACAGGTGATGTCGGGGATGAGCCACGCCGTTACCATTAAAACGCCTTTACTTCCGCGACTGATTTATGAAGAGGAGGGCTTTCGGGAATTTTTGACCAACGGAACGCCTGTGGATAACGTGAAACTCGGGAAACATGCTCTGTTGGGCCGCAAGCCCGATTTGGTGGTTTCGGGTATAAACCACGGTTCCAATGCTGCTATCAACATTGTTTATTCGGGCACAATGGCCGCTGCTATGGAAGGTGCTATCGACGGGATTCCTTCCATTGGTTTTTCGTTAGACGATTTTGACCTTGAGGCCGATTTCAGCCATGTGGACCCGTTTGTGGAAAGCATTACTAAAAAAGTGTTACGTGATGGGCTGCCGGAAGGTATTTGCCTGAATGTGAATATTCCCAGAAAATCTGATGAGCCTGTGAAAGGGATTAAAGTAGTCAGGCAGGCAAAAGCCCGGTGGGTGGAAGATTTTGACCGGCGTACCGATCCTTTCGGGCGTGCTTATTACTGGATGGGCGGAACTTTTGTGAACGGCGACCCTCGCCTCGATACCGACGAAAAAGCGCTGGCTGACAACTATGTAGCTGTGGTGCCTGTTCATTTTGACTTTACTGCAAATGAGTTATTGAAAAAACTGGAATTTTAATGAAAAACTTTTTAAAGAAGGATAATTATTTTCTCGGACTAGCTATGGGCTTGTTGCTGCCTTTGCCCTTTTACGCTCTTTTTTGGGGGCTTGATCTTCTCTTGAAAAGCACCGGTTTGTGGCATGGCTTGCAGCAACCCGAAAATATTTATCTGCTGAGTGTTGTAGGAAACTTCCTCCTTATACGTCTGACTTTTGTAAAATGGAAAGTCCAAAAAACAGGCAGAGGTGTACTTTTTATAACTATCGCCCTGATTTTAGCCTTTTTCTTTCTCTATTTTAAACAACCACGTTAGTCATGAAGTATTACCTCATTGCCGGTGAGGCCTCGGGCGATTTGCACGGTGCCAGCCTCATGAAGGCTATTTTGAGAAATGACCCGCTGGCAATGTTCCGGTTTTGGGGTGGCGACAAAATGCAGGCTGTGGGTGGCACACTGGTGAAGCATTATCGTGATTTGGCTTTCATGGGATTTGCAGAAGTGCTCCTGAACATACGTACTATCCGGAAAAACATGATTTTCTGTAAAAGAGAGCTTGTCTTTTTTACTCCGGATATAGTGGTACTCATTGATTATCCGGGCTTTAACCTTCGTATGGCCAAATTTGCCCATAAAAAAGGGATGAAGGTGGCGTTTTACATTTCGCCGACGATTTGGGCTTGGAAACAGTCGCGTATTTATATTGTCAAAAAGTACGTGGACCGGATGATGGTAATTTTGCCTTTTGAGAAGGATTTCTATGCAAAATTCGACTACCGGGCTGATTTTGTGGGACATCCGCTGTTGGACGAACTAACGGAAGAGAAGCGAATTCCAAGAGATAAATTTCTAAAACAAAATAAACTTGATGAGCGGCCCATTGTGGCGGTATTGCCTGGAAGCAGGGTGCAGGAGATAAAAAGAATTCTACCCAAAATGCTAACCGTAAAAGTCAGGTTCTCTGCTTATCAATTTGTTGTTGCAGGTGTTAAGTCGGTGCCTGAAGCGACTTACGCGCAACAAGATGTAGCTGTGGTTTTTAATCAGACACATGCCCTTTTGAGCCATGCGAAGGCTGCCATGGTAGCTTCCGGGACAGCAACGCTTGAAACAGCTCTGTTCGGGGTTCCACAGGTGGTTTGCTACGAAACCTCACCAGCGAGCTACTTCATTGCCAGACTCCTGGTGCATATAAAATTTATTTCGCTGGTGAATTTAATTCTTGATAGAGAAGTAGTGAAAGAGCTTATTCAGCACGAATTTTCTGAAAAGAATCTAATGACCGGGTTGCACGATTTGTTGGAAGATAACGAACGAAGAAAACAAATTGTAGCGGATTATGCTTTGCTCAGAACAAAACTGGGAAGCAGCGGAGCCTCCGACAATGCTGCTGCCGTTATAGATAATTTTTTGAAAGAATAATCCGCCAACCATTGCATATTTTTCTGCCGGCTTTTCCCTATTTTTACCTTTTGATAATAAAGACAGTATGAGAATTCATTTTATTGCCATCGGCGGAAGCGCCATGCATAATCTGGCTATTGCCCTGAAAATTAACGGACACAAAGTTACCGGCTCGGATGATGAGATTTTTGAGCCATCACGGGGAAGATTGAAGAAATATGGCCTATTACCGGAAACCGATGGCTGGCATCCCGAAATGATTTCCAATGACTTAGATGTCATTATTCTTGGAATGCATGCCCGGCCTGACAATCCGGAATTGCTCCGGGCACAGGAAACAGGAGCTAAAATTTATTCTTATCCGGAATTTCTTTTTGAACATGCCAAAAATAAAAAGCGCGTGGTAGTAGGCGGAAGTCACGGGAAAACCACCATCACCGCCATGATTATGCATGTGCTGAAATACTGGAATAAGGATTTTGATTACCTCGTGGGCTCAAAACTGAAAGATTTTGAGGTGATGGTACGGCTGAGCAATGAGGCTCCGGTAATGATTTTTGAAGGCGATGAGTACCTGAGTTCTCCCATCGACCGACGGCCTAAATTTCACTGGTATCATCCGTATTTGGCACTGCTTAGCGGTATCGCATGGGATCACATTAATGTCTTCCCCACTTACGAAAACTATCTAAAGCAGTTCTCTGTTTTTATGGATTTAGTAGAAAAAAAAGGTACGTTGATTTATAATTCCGAAGATGAGGAACTCGCCGGATTGGTGCACCAAAATAGGAATGACATTCAAAAAATGCCTTATCAAACGCCTGATTTTGAAATCAGGGAAGGAACCTCCTATGTTTTTGACGGGAAATTAAAAACTCCCTTGAAAATTTTTGGCCGACATAACTTATTGAATATGAACGGTGCCCGGTTGGTTTGTAATCAGCTGGGAATTGAGGATAAAAAGTTCTTTGAAGCCATTTCAGGCTTTAAGGGAGCGGCCAAACGGCTGGAGCTTATTTTACAAAAGGGGAGAGGACGGCTTTACAGCGATTTTGCCCATGCGCCTTCCAAACTAAAAGCTACGTTGGAGGCGGTAAAGGCACAATTCACCGGTCAGCAGGTGCTGGCTTGTTTCGAGTTGCACACGTTCAGCAGTCTTAACAGTAGTTTCCTCAATCAGTATGCCGGAACCATGGACAAAGCCGACCGTGCCATTGTCTATTTCAATCCGCACGCCCTGAAAATGAAACGATTGCCTATGTTGAATAAAAATCAGATCAAAAAAGCCTTTGATCGAAATGATTTGCAGGTTTTTGATGATGCCGACGAGATGACGTACTGGTTGAAAAATAACAGTGCCCCGGAAGATATTTTTCTCATGATGAGTTCGGGGAATTTTAATGGGATTAATATGAGTGAATTGGCAAAATTACTTTTTGAGCACCGACTCTAAATTTTAGGACATAAAAAAACCGGCTGTACTACAGCCGGTTTTTTTATGTCAAAAAGTCATTTAACTATTCATAGACAGCAGAAACTCTTCATTGGTTTTGGTAAACTTCATCTTTTCTTTCAGGAACTGCATAGCTTCTACCGAATTCATATCCGATAAATGATTTCTCAGAATCCAAACACGCTGTAATATATCCTTGTCGAGCAGCAGGTCTTCGCGCCGTGTGCTGGAAGCTACAATGTCGATAGCCGGGAAAATCCGTTTGTTGGAAAGTTTCCGGTCGAGTTGCAACTCCATGTTTCCCGTCCCTTTAAATTCTTCAAAAATAACTTCATCCATTTTAGAACCTGTATCAATGAGTGCGGTAGCGAGAATGGTGAGCGAGCCGCCATTTTCAATCTGACGGGCAGCACCGAAGAAACGTTTCGGTTTTTGCAGGGCATTGGCCTCCACACCACCCGAAAGTACTTTGCCGGAAGCCGGCGAAACGGTATTGTAAGCTCGTGCCAGCCGTGTAATGGAGTCTAACAGAATGACTACATCATGGCCGCTTTCAGTCATGCGTTTGGCTTTTTCAAGTACTAAGTTGGCGATTTTCACATGTTTTTCAGCCGGTTCGTCAAAAGTAGAGGCAATCACCTCCGCATTGACGCTGCGTGCCATGTCGGTAACCTCCTCGGGACGTTCATCGATGAGAAGAATAATCAGGTACACCTCGGGATGGTTGGAGGCAATGGCATTGGCAACTTCTTTCAATAGCACGGTTTTTCCCGTTTTGGGTTGTGAAACAATCAAACCGCGCTGCCCTTTTCCAATAGGACAAAACATATCCATAATCCTTGTGGAGAAAGACTCCTTGGCATGCCCGGTCAGTTTAAATTTTGTTTTTGGAAACAGCGGTGTCAGAAAATCAAATGGAATCCGGTCTCTAATCTCTTCCGGTGTTTTCCCATTGATAGAAATAACTTTAATAAGCGGGAAGTATTTTTCGCCCTCTTTGGGCGGACGGATGGTCCCCAGAACGGTGTCGCCGGTTTTAAGACCGAAGAGTTTTATCTGTGATTGTGAAACATAAATGTCATCCGGAGAGTTCAGGTAATTGTAATCCGAAGAACGGAGAAATCCATAACCATCGGGCATAATCTCCAGAACGCCTTCGGAATTAATAACCCCTTCCAGGATATAGGTGCTTTCAACTTGTTTTTTTGGTTCTCTCTCTTTGGGGTGATATTGTTGTTTGGTATGGTCTATTGTTTGCTGTTCTTGCAGAAGGTGGCTTGTTCCTTCGCTTTTTGCCGCTTCTACTGATGATTCTTCGATAGGTTTTGTTGTGTCTTGCGGAGCGATAATTCTACGACGATGGATGCGAGCTTCATATTGTTCCAAATGAGATTTTTGTTTTTGTGACGATTCGGAATCTTTATCAGCGACAGTATCTTCCTTTTTCCGGAGGGAGGTTTCATCTTTACTTTTGG
>CAZRAW010000122.1:0-6788 GCA_964598065.1 uncultured Lentimicrobiaceae bacterium | reverse complement strand
AAGAATTGTTTCTATAATTTGGTGAAGTTCCGTGTAAACCACATCAAAATCGGGCAAAGAACGAACCGAAAGGTGTTGTTTTAAACTGTTTTCCCAAGCCCGTTTATTTTTGCGTTGCTTTCGAGTGTTTACAAATTGTTCCACGTTTGTAATTTCAATATTTTTAGACCCGGCTTTCTTTGTCAACAACTCTTTAATCATTTTATTATCAGGACTTTTATCACTATTCATAATGTACCAAATGTCATAAATATCTCTTGGTCTGTTTCTTTGAATTAATGAGCGTAATTTTTCAGCCATAATTTCATCCAAAGAATAGCAGGGAATTGTTTGGTTTATACTTTCCGAATCCGAATAAGTATGAATGATTTCTTTCAAGACAGGTTTCGCCAATATTTTTTCAGAAAAGCTAATATCCAGCTTAATAGATGTCTGCCATCTTTTTGGCGGCGGAATCGTAGAATTAGGGTTGTGGTCGGCGCCCCAAAACTTAATTTTTACTTCATAACCCTGCGGGATATCATTATAAAACTGTTCATTAATTTCGGAAAGAAAGAACCTGATTTCACTTTTCATTTCCGCTATCCTTACAATTTTATTGATAAACTCCCTGTTTACCGGGAAATCTCTATCCAAAAGGGTAAAATCCAAATCTTCTGAAAAACGGTAGTCCTTGAAATAACATTTTTTCAAACACGTACCACCTTTAAAAACAAAAGAAGTTCTAATATCTTCAAAAGAATAAAAAGCATTAAGCAAGTGTCCAAGTACCCAGTCTTTGTCGATGGTGGCTTTCAGGATATCTTTTCGTGTTGCAATATATTTTAACTCTTTTTGTGTCACGTTAACTTATTATGAATTTGCTATTTCCCTAATTTCATCTTCAGGAATATTGATTATTAACTTCCATTCTTTGTTATAAACCCCCGTTTTTTCTCCTCCGGTTTCAAAAAGTGAGTACTCATTTCCGATCACTGATTTTGCAAAATCAAGGAATTTTCCCAACTTTGGTTTCCCAAGAAATTCCGTTAAAAAAGCTATTCTTTTCATCGCCGAGATATTATTTATCGCTTTGCAATATTTAATTAATTTATCGGCTGACAAGTCCACATTGTTAAAAGCTTTTATTATTTCCTGGTACCAACCGCAATGTTGAGGCTGATCAAAACAATCGGCGATGGTTTTTTCTTTATCTGTAATTCTGTACTTATGATTTCCCCGGCCCTGTTCGGAATACCCGATTAGTTTCTGTTTTCTAACTTTTACAAATTTGATTTTGGGATATTCGAAACTATAATTTTTCTGTAAAACCGTTTGAATAAATATAATGTTAGGAAATTGTTCGGTTAAACCATAGAAATTTAAAGCTGACCAATAGGCTATCCCTCCATCAGGGGCAAGGAAATTAGCGATAACAAAATCGTCTGAGAAATTTTTCCTGCGATATTTACCTCTTTCAAGCCGGACTAATAACCCTGAGTTTGTCAACGATTTTAGAGCCGGACGCAATTCGATATCCGCCAGCTTATCTTTCAACATATCCAAACTAAAAATGTCGTAGCCGTATTCATCAAGAATATCCAATAATTTTATCTGTTTTTCCCGCATGATAAATATATATTCTATATAGTTGTTAAATGCAAATATACAATATTAATTTATTATAACAATACTTGGTAATGATTTTAGCAAAGCAACGAAAGTGATACATAGTTTTGTTATGCAAAATAATTTTTAACGTGTTGATCAAAAGATAATAAACCCGGATAATGTTTCGTGGTAATTATCCATGGGATTTCGGTGGTTTGTTGCCACGAAACATTACCTTTTGTTTAGTCATTACCAAAACCTATATGATATTATAAGATTTATCAAAGAATTTTTCATTGATGCCGCTTATTAAATCGTAAACCTCATTTTGCCCTATATTTTCTTTTCTTAATTTGTAAAATCCAAAGTATTTAAAATCTGCAGAATTCTCATTGTACTCGCAATATTGTTCCAAATCTTTTGTTTTCCCCATGAGGATGGAGAACACAAATTTCGACATTATTCCATTTAAAATTATTAGTTCCATTCTCTTTCTCGAAAAACTAATTTCTTTGTTTCTGATAAGTGAAACATATAACTCCCAAATTTTTTCTCCGGAAACTTGTAATTTGTTCGTATAATTAAAACAACTATTGTACGTTATGAATTGAATTTCCTTTTTAGAAAAATTGTTTTCTTTTTTATAACATTTGATGTCAACGTTTGCAGGGACGTAAACAGATGCGTTTTCACTATCAATTAGTTTAAACTCGTCACTAATTTTACGAAAATTGAGATTGGAAATATCTTCAAGATAATCATCAAAGTTTTTTTTATAAACAGACTTATTTTCTAATTCTATTTTTTTGAAAACTTCAAAATAAAGTTTTTCAAAATCTTTTTTTGTGAGAATATCTTCAATAAAATCGTGACTAAAATTCTTTGTTACCTCGTACCGGAAATCTTTACCGTATATTGATTTGGCTGTGTCATGGTTAAAAAGCAAGAGCTTGCAATTTTTTTTATTTACATTCCGATTGATTCGTCCGGCAAGTTGTTCATCGCTATCTATAAGCGATTGGTTTTTAAATCCTAAATCCATATCAATATCCACGCCGGCCTCTACTACTTGTGTAGTTATTAAAAGAATTTTCTTTTTTCGATTATTCTCGTCTTTGAGATATTCAATAATGTATTTCCGGCGAGGTTCGATGATTGTCCCCGAAAGCACAAATATTTCATCAAAAAAATCATTTCGTACCTTAACAATATTATAAAATTCACTTGCCGATTTTTTGAAAATAAATTCAATAATTGTATAAATGCTTCCGTTAAATTTATCTTCTCTGCTTTGGGCGTACTCCTTTGATTTTTCAAATAAGATACCTGAGAGCTCTTCCAGATTAATATTTTTATTATCCAAAAGTCCTGTTTCAATAGTCACTCTTTCGGCAAAATTAGGATTTTGAAGATACTGTTTTGCTTTGGGAATTAAAGTTTTAAAAGGAATAAATTGAAAGTCTGCAAGTTTAATCTCATCTATTTTGGGCAGAGTTGCCGACATCAAAATAAACCGGATATTAAACAATCCAGCATATTGCGAAATGAAATACTTCACTTTATCCCATTCCGAAGGGGTGTATGATTGCAGTTCGTCTATAATAATAATTGAATTGGCAAGACGATGCAAAAGATAGTTGGTGTTTTTCTTGTTTGATTTTAAAATGTCAAAAAATTTTATGTGTGTTAGCAGTGTAAAAGGGTAGTTAACAAACAAATTATCAATCTCATTTCGCTTTTCTTTGCCATATTTTGCATCTTCTTCATTTTCATAATCTTTACTTTGAAAACCAGCTCTTGAATGAACCTGCGCAATATCATTGTCTCCTAATCCCATTGTGTCTTTAATAGCTTTAGCCGTTTGCGTTATCAAGGTTGTAAAAGGGAAAACATAAAACACTTTGTTTATTTCGGAATGTAATTCCAAAAGTTTTCTGACGGCAATCATTGACATATTGGTTTTCCCGCCACCCGTGGGAGCTTCAATGTAAAAAACCTTGTCATCTTTATATTTTTCGATATTTGTAAGAACTTCCGCCCCGAGCTTTTGGCGTAAGAAGTTTAGATTGACATTACTTTTCTTTTGTAATTCGTCCAAGCTTTTTGACAGGTATTTTTCTGTATCACGAAGTAATTCTCCGTTGTATTTCGCTTTATCATTATTTTCAAAATAATGAAACAAGCGGGTTCTCAGATTTTCCGTTATGAAACCGAAATCTTCTTCGGTCAGATAACTAATATCGTTCATATATTCATTGGTGGCATAATAATCGGAAGCGGTAAGCAAAGAGTAGTTTAGTTTCAGGAGTGCAAATAGGGGGAAGAGATCAAGGTTTTTAAATGTGGCCCAAATACGTTCTTCATTTTGTATTAAGTTTTTGATAAAATCATAAGGCATTTTTATTCCAAACAGGGAAATGAATTTATGAATGGAATTAGTTTTCTTACTGTCAAAATCGTAATCTTTCGCTATATAACCCGAATGGTGTTTTAATATTGGGATGGTGAATAGAAATGAATATCCAAGAACTATGTATTTTTCTTCAGGTGAGAACTGATTACTCAGCTGAATTTCATGTGAAAACCAATTTAAGAAAACATAAGCACTTAAAAAGGAATGTTCTGTTCCAATTTTTACATCTTCGTCAAACTTAAAGGCATCATTATGAATATAAACCTGAAAATTAGGATTTATTTTGCCAAAATCGTGGAAAACAATAGCATTGAGGAACAACTTTTTTAGAAAATTTCCAATGGCAACGTTATTGAAATCCAACTTGGAAATTAATCTGTCAATAACCTTTTCTAAGCTGTTCAATTCTATTATCCGAAGAAAATATTCTATTGTTTTTAATGTATGTTCCGAAAGTGGCTCGTAGTTTTTTTTGTAATGCGTATGGCCGTAATAAATAGAGAGTTTGCCGATTATCCTCCGAACTTCTACAGATTCTATATCAGTTTCTTTAAAAGACTTGTATGATTTGTTCATCGTCTTTGGTTTTTAATAAAGTAAAATTACCAGTTTTATATTCGGGTTTATAAGACCAGTCACTATAAGCAAAGTTCCTGAATTCATATTGGTATTGTTTCGGGGCAATTTCCATATAACCAACAGGCAATCTTTCAAAATAGATAAAAGAATTCCCTTTATTGGACAAATCTGCAAAAAGGTCAAAATATTCTTCAGCTTTTCCCTCTTTTACAGGCCTGTCTTTTATAAAAATTGAATTGATTTTGAAATTATCTTCTGGTATAAATCCTTCAGATTCATGTTTTCTGTAATTTTCCCACCAAACCGAAAATTCATTTTTACCGAGATAGGGGAGATATTCAGCATGATAGCTTGATAAATTCTCGTCAATTTTTCGATGTAGTTCATTATCCGTATCAAAATAAAAATAACAGCGGAAAGCGGGAGCGACAAGGGTTTGTTCTACTATATTTAAAATAGCACCATTGTTTTTTTCGTCTTTGTTTGCAAATCCTGTTGCATTATTGTATTTGATGGTGGTTTTTTGGAAATTCCCGTTTTCGTGTCGTATTGGTCGGATACCAATTCGCAAATCCTTTAATTTTAGATAATATTCCGGTAGCTTCCCTTTTTCTTTAAAACCTTCAAGCCCTATTATTGCTCCAAGAATTCCGAGTAAAGCAGGTTTGTGAAGCATGTTAAAAGTAAGGTAAACCGGCTCATTTGTGTCGGGTTTTTTCAACATTCCGAAATCAGCGTACAGGTTGATTGATATTAGTTTTTTCATCGTTCTTATAATTTAAAAAATTCTCTAAGAATTTTGTTTCAAGAAATACCCCAGCGGGGTAAAATGTTTATAGAAATATGATAATAACAAAAATATAGTCCCGTAGGGACGACATATAAATCACGTTCATTGGTCGAAAAAATTAAAAACATATTCATTTTTAAATTCCACATCAAATTTTCGTAAGAATAACAAATACTCATCCTTAAAACTACCTTTCTTATGATGTTCTTTTTGTCTTCTTATATAGCCAATTACGTCATCTAATTGCGAATGCCCATACGAAAATCCGCCAAACCCTTCCTGCCATGAAAATTTCTCACGTAAAAATCTTTTTTCGTTTATCCATTTTGATGAATTTGATTTAACTTCCCTGATTAAATCAGATAAGGCTTGATAAGGCTTCATCCCGATAAACAAGTGCACATGATCGGGCATTCCATTAATTACAAGCATTTTGTGCCCGTTGTTTTGAACTATACCTGTAATGTATTTATATAACTCATCCTCCCAACTAGTATGAATTAAACATCTTCTGTTTTGCGGTGAGAATACGATCTGAATATAAATTTTGGTGTATGTATTTGCCATTGCCTTGTGAATTTAGATAAACACGTCATTGATAATTATGTCGTCCCTACGGGACTTTTGTTTTTCATGTCACATATTTTCTATAAATATTTCGTTCCTACGGAACTACATTATGCGTAAAATGTTAGAAGAAGAACAATTAGCATAAACGCAGAAGCCGTGCAAAAACCACTCTTTATTGTTATTTGTTTATCAGGTATCTTAATAGTTACAAGTCATAAATTTTTGCGTTCTCCGGTAAACTTTTAACCAAAATTGAGGCTTTATTTCGATAAACTTCTATTGTTTCAATTTCTGCCGAATGCTTCATTAAAACATTACTTAATTCCGTCAAATCCAAAACTACCTTATCGTCTTGTTTCTCCTGTTCCATTTTAATTAATTGGGTAAAATTGGGCAGAACCAATTTGGAATTTGCATTTAACTGAACCCAAATAAGAAATTCATTTTCCGTTCCTGCTTTTGCAGCACTGTCATAATAAGTTGCTCCGCGTCGCATGGCTTCTTTCAGCTTGTTTATGTCTTCCACGGTCAAATCATTCGCATCTTCACCAGCCAGTTCTACGATTTCTTCAAGATTTTTTGGGTTGACAGAAAAATGATGAAGATAATGGCCTTCTTCCAATTTGGATTGGCGACCTATGGTGGTCATAGCAGCCTCATCAAATTTTTCATCATCTTTTGTTGAATCCTTGCTTTTTTTGGGATCTCCAAATGGGGCAGTAATTTGTTCACTGAAAATATTATTTTCATGCCAGATATTTACACCATGATTTATTTGTACCGGACCATGAATAGAAACATTTATTTTTTTTACTTTATTTGCATAAGTTGCGCCAAACATTCTTA
>CAZRAW010000121.1:0-6922 GCA_964598065.1 uncultured Lentimicrobiaceae bacterium | reverse complement strand
CAATTTCTCATTAATCTTTCCACCTTCCACCTTCTCCCCTTTCCGCCCTAATAATCATTCATTCAAAAAAATTCCTTACTTTTAACTTTTTAAAAATTATTATTAATCAACCGTTTAATTTTATTATTATGAAAAATCATTTTACGCGTAAAATGTTCTTTGTGTTGCTCGCTTTGCTGGTATCTTTTAGTACCATGCAGGTGGATGCAAAATCAAAGAGAAAAAAAAACAAACCGGTTCAAAATGAGCTAAAAGCTTCTCTTTTTAGCGGTTTGAAATGGAGGAGCATTGGCCCTGCATTTACGTCAGGACGTATTGCTGATTTTGCCGTTGATCCGAGTAATCACAGCCATTTTTATGTAGCTGCTGCTTCGGGAGGTATTTGGAAAACCACCGACGATGGTACAACGTTTAAACCGGTCTTTGACCATTATGGCGCCTATTCGATAGGCAGCCTTGCTATGGATCCTAACAACCATAACGTGATTTGGGCCGGAACCGGAGAGAATAATTACCAGCGGGCGCTGGGTTATGGCAACGGCGTTTGGAAAACGACTGATGGTGGGAAAACATGGAAAAATATGGGGTTGAAAACCTCACAGCATATTGGTAAAATTCTTATCGATCCACGTAACTCCGACGTGGTGTATGTTGCTGCCGGAGGTTCGGCCTGGGGCCCGGGTGGCGACCGCGGCCTGTACAAAACGACCGATGGCGGAAAAACATGGAAAAGAGTACTTTACATTTCCAAAAATACCGGCGTCGCCAACATGTGTTTCGAGCCGGGTAATCCGGATGTGATTTATGCCGGCGCAGAACAACGGCGCAGAAGGCAGTTTGCTGCAATAGGCGGCGGCCCGGAATCGGCTTACTACAAATCTGTTGATGGCGGAAAAACATGGAAAAAACTCACTAACGGTATTCCTTCCGTGGATAAAGGGGGTATGGCCATTGCCGTTTCGCCTGCCAATCCCAACATTGTTTATATTATGTTTCAGGCTTCCAACGGAAAAGGCGGATTCTTTCGCTCTACCGACCGGGGCGCTTCTTTCAAAAAAATGAGTAGTTATTTTAGTAGTGGACAATATTTTAGTGAGCTGTATCCCGACCCGGTAGATCCTAACAAAGTTTATTCGGTGGACACTTACGGGCAGGTAACGCTCGATGGCGGAAAAACATGGAAAGCCATTGGTAACAACAAACGTCATGTGGACGATCATGCTTACTGGATTGACCCCAAACATACCGACCACATGCTTATTGGCTGTGATGGGGGTGTGTATGAAACCTGGAACGGTGGTAAAACATTTATTTTCAAAAATACACTACCGGTAACACAGTTTTATCGCGTTACGACCGACAACACCAAACCTTTTTATTGGGTTTATGGCGGCACGCAGGACAACAACAGTCTCGGCGGACCTTCGCGGAATCTTAAAAAAGGCGGAGTTACAGGCTCCGAATGGGTTGTTACCGTCGGTGGCGATGGCTTCTGGCAGGCTTCTGACCCGAACAATCCGAATATCGTTTATTCCGCTTACCAATATGGAAACATTTTCCGCTATGACCGGAAATCGGGTGAACGCATTAAAATAAAACCGATGCCCAAAAAAGGCGAGAAAACTTTCCGCTGGAACTGGGATGCACCCTTTATTGTGAGCATCCATCAGGCAACCCGCCTTTACATGGGCGCTAACAAACTTTTTGAAAGTGATAACCGCGGCAACAGCTGGCACGAAATCAGCGGCGACCTTACCCGCGACGAAAACCGTAACAAATTCAAAGTTATGGGAAAATACTGGCCTTCCGATGCTGTAGCCAAAGATGTTTCTACCTCGCTGTGGGGCACCATTGTTTCGCTGGCCGAATCACCATTGAAAGAAGGGCTGCTTGTTGTTGGAACGGATGACGGTGTTATTCAGGTTACGGATAATGATGGAAAAACATGGACCAAGACTACCAAATTTCCCGGCGTTCCAGAATATACTTACGTGAGCGATGTGTTCCCTTCCAATTTTAATGAAAACGTTATTTTTGCCTCTTTCAACAACACTAAAAGCAATGATTTCAAACCTTATCTGCTGAAAAGCACGGACAAAGGTAAAACCTGGACTTCCATTGCCAGCGACCTTCCCTCAGGAGTAGTACACACGGTGGTACAGGATCCGGTAAATAAAAACCTGCTTTTTGTCGGTACGGAATTCGGATTTTATTTCAGTCTGAACGGTGGACAGCACTGGATTAAACTTGGCGGCGGCATGCCTGTCATTCCCGTGCGCGATATTGCCATTCAAAAACGTGAGAAAGACCTCGTCATTGCCACTTTTGGCCGGGGAATTTATATTATGGATGACTATTCCGCCTTACGCCATATTACTGCTGAGAAGTTGAAAAACACAGAAGCTATTCTTTTCCCCACAAGAGATGCGTTGATGTATATCCAGAAAGATAACCGTTACGGAACCGGTTCGGCTTATTACCAGGCTCCCAACCCTCCTTTTGGTGCTAACTTTACCTATTACTTAAGAGATGTTCCGCAAACACTGAAACAACAACGTTTAAAAAAGGAAAAAGAGTTGTTTAAAAAAAGCGAACCCATTCCACAACCAACCAGAGAGGAACTGGATAAAGAGAAAAATGAAACCGGTCCTTATCTCGTTTTTACCATTAAAAACAAAGCCGGGGATGTGGTGCGCAAAATTTATAAACCTGCAGTAAAAGGTTTCCACCGTGTCAATTGGGATTTGCGCTATCTAAGTCCTTCACCGGTACGGTTGAAAAAAGGAAAATTTAATCCAATGAACGATGGCTCCACTGGCATGCTGGCACTTCCAGGCCAATACACGGTAGAGCTTTCGCTTTTCCACAACGGGAAAGAGAAACTGCTTGCCGGGCCCATTACGTTTACCGCCAAAGTGCTGCATAACACCACTTTGCCGGATAAAGACCGTCAGGCTTTGGATTCTTTCTTTAATGAAATGACCAACCTGTGGCGTACTACGAGTGGGGCACAGAAATACCTGAAAAGCCTCAAGAACAAAACGGCTTATATCCAGCAGGCAATTCAAATTACCAATGGTGCCAGTCTCGATATGAAAAACAAGGCACAGGCCGTGAAAGAGGAAATAGAAAAGATTAATTATCTGTTCTACGGAACACCGGCCAAAGCCAGCTTCGAAGAAGTCCCGCCGGAACCCATGCCGTTGATGAAGCGCATCAATGATGCCATTTATGCTTCGTGGCAATCTACCTCGGCACCTACATCCATGCAGAAAATGAACCTGAAAATTGTAAAAGATGCTATGCCTGCCGTTTTGGCTCGTATCAAAAAAGTGGATGAGCAACTGAACGCTCTTAGAAAAGAGTTAGATGCCCTGAAAGCACCTTATACGCCCGGAAGAATACCGCCGTTGTAAGGATTGTTGTTATTCAAAAAAAACTCCCTGTGGTGCAGGGAGTTTTTTTTGTTTTGAGTCTTATCAAAAAACGATGGCGCCTATTTTATCTTTTTGCTGGATTCTATCAAACGATTTTTAAAATTTTCTGTTTTTCTCATAAGCTTTTCGAAAATATCCTGTGAAGCATTACCGTTTTTTACGGAGTTTTTCACGTTAGCAATATCTTTGGAAATATCGGCATATTCCTTGTCAAAATTGCCATAACCAAGAGCTTGTGCCAGTTTTAGTTGATAATCGGCATTTTCGAGCAGGTTCATTACTTTTGATTTGTCCTCTTTCCTGCTGAATAAATTTCGAGACTCAGCCATCATCACCTGAGCTCTGAGAATAGGTAACGGTATCACTACCTGATTCACCACGAGTGAGTTCATCATGCCGAGTAAAACCTGTCCGGCCTGTTGCGGTTTATTCTTACTAAAAAGACTAAGCGCTTGTTTCAAACCGCCGGGATAAGTGCTGAGAGGCAGATTTACCGTAACAATATCCATTTCACTTTTCAAATTATTCAACAAGCCGGCGGCCTCCTGATAATCCCCTCTGGTCATCTCCTCTTTGGCGGCTTTTACCGTTTGGTTAACCTGTGGAATCGTCGTTATTAAATCATGAACATTCACGCTTTCATCAACAGGAAACAAGTCGGTACCGGGATTCTTTTCCAGTAAAATTTTTGTATTATCCAGCGCCGTTTTTATGGCTGTTTCGGCCTTTTTGACATGCCCTGTGTGGATAAGATTGATGGCATTATTGGTTTGGGTAACCGCTTCCAGCGCCTCTTTCGCCACTCGACCCTGCTGTTTTTTTATCTCTTTCAGGGTTTTCTGATGAACTCTCAAAGCCAGTGTGTCTTTTGACATGTTCAGCGTGTCAGGCTTTACAATTTTTTTAATAACTGTGTTTTGATTGGCTTTTTTAAGGTTATTCCGGTTGTTATTACAAGAAGTCAACCCCACTGAGGTTATGGCAATTACCAAAAAAGTTACAAAAACCGATTTGATTGTTTTCATTTTCATTCCTCCTTATTCTATATGGTTTATTTTACGAAACCGGAAAGTGTCAAAAAATATACCAAAAGAAAGCGATTAAGTTATTTTAACCTTTTGATACTTAATTTTTTAATAAAGTTTGAAGAAATGGAATTCCGACAATTATTTTCTCCGAATTACAAAATATTTTTTGCAATTTCACGAATATTATCCGCCTTGCCCATGGTGTAAAAATGCAATCCCGGAACACCGAATTTCAGCAGTTCTTTGGATTGCAGGATAGCCCATTCCACACCTACCTGACGAACATCGCGGTTATCCTTACATTTTAAAATTTCTTTCACCAGCGCCTCGGGCAGATCCACATGAAAGGCCTGTGGCAACGAAATCATTTGATTTTGGGTTGTGATAGGCTTTAGACCGGGAATAATGGGCACATCAATTCCTTTTGCACGGCAGTTTTTCACAAAGTCAAAATATTTTTGATTATCGAAAAACATTTGGGTAACAATATAATCAGCACCCGCTTCCACCTTTTTTTTCAAAAAATGGAGATCGCTTTCCAAGTTGGGTGATTCGCTGTGTTTTTCCGGATAACCACCCACCCCGATACAAAAATCGGTGGAACGGTAGTTTTTTATCTCTTTTTCAAGATAGTGTCCCTGGTTTAATTGTGCAATTTGTTTCACCAAATCTACGGCATGAGCATTGCCCTCCGGCTCCGGCACAAAAGTTTTCATACCCATCGGCGGGTCTCCCCGTACTACAAGCAGGTTTTTAATTCCGAGAAAGTTAAGATCAATCAACGCATTTTCGGTCTCTTCGCGTGTAAAACCACCACAGATGATATGCGGCACCACCGGGATGCTATAGCGATACTTGATGGCCGCCGAAATACCCACTGTACCGGGTCGTTTTCTGACCGTGCGCTTTTTCATCAGGCCGTTGTCCAGCGTATCGTAAACTATCTCCTGCTGGTGGTAGGTGATGTTGATAAACGCCGGATCAAATTCGATAAGCGGGTCGATAGTCTTTTGAATAGCAGAAAAATCCTGTCCTTTCAACGGGGGCAACAGCTCAAATGAAAAAAGCGCCTTGTCAGAGCTGGCTATATGTTCGGTTACTTTCGGTTCGTTCATTGTTTTGATATTCTGATAGTTATTCGTTTTCCACGATATTCATGTTGAGCAATATTTTTACTTTTTCTAACGGCAGACCTTTTCTGCGGGCATAATCTTCAAGCTGGTCGGGCAAAAGTTTTCCCACGTTGAAATACTTTGCCTGCGGATGAGCAAAATAGTAACCGCTCACCGAAGCTGCCGGATACATGGCATAATTTTCCGTTAGCCTGATGTGGACTTTTTCTTCCACATTCAGCAAATCAAACAAAGTTCGTTTTTCCGAATGCTCGGGACAGGCCGGATAGCCCGGCGCCGGACGAATACCTCTGTATTTTTCGCTCAGGATTTTTTGCATATTCAGCTTCTCATTGGTTGCATAACCCCAAAACTCTTTGCGTACACGCTCGTGCAGACGTTCGGTAAACGCTTCGGCCAACCGGTCGGCCATAACTTTTAACATAATAGCCCGGTAATCATCATTATTGGCTTCAAAAACTTTGATGTGTTCTTCGATACCCAAGCCTGTGGTAACGGCAAAAAAACCGATATAATCAGTCAGGCCGGTCTCTTTGGGTGCAATGAAATCGGAAAGACAAAGGTTGGGAGTTCCGGCCTCTTTTTTCCCCTCATTTCGTAAAAAGTGAAAGTCAGCCAGCTTTTTATTTTTCACAGAAAAGACTTCTACACTATCGCCAACAGCATGGGCCGGATAAATACCGATGACGCCTTTTGCCCGTAACCATTTCTCTGAGATAATTTTGTCCAGCATCTCCTGTGCATCATCATAAATCTTTTTTGCTTCTTCTCCTTTCACCGGGTCGTCGAAAATGGCCGGATATTTTCCGTTGAGTTTCCAGGCATGGAAGAAAAAGGTCCAGTCGATGTAAGGCCGCAGCTTTTCCAACGGATAGTCTTCAAAATATTTTGTTCCGATAAATTTCGGTTTGCTGATATCCGTTGTTTTCCAGTCGGGTTTAAAGCGGTTCTCGCGAGCTTTCTTCAGACTGATATATTGTTTCTTTTTCTGTCGTCCAAAATGCTCCTCCCGCATTCTTTCATAGGAAGTTCTGACTTCATTCACAAACTTTTCACGTTCGGAAGGCGAAAACAGTTTTGCCAGCACGCCCGTAACTTTGGAGGCGTCGCGCACGTGAATCACCGGCTGATTGTAGCCGGGAGCAATTTTCACTGCCGTGTGGATGGTGGAGGTGGTTGCTCCGCCAATGAGCAACGGAATTTTCAATCCTCTGCGTTTCATTTCGGAAGCTACCTGAACCATCTCTTCCAACGAAGGGGTAATCAGTCCGCTGAGACCCACCACATCGGCATTTTCGTTTTCGGCAATCTCCAAAATCTTTGC
>CAZRAW010000120.1:0-6944 GCA_964598065.1 uncultured Lentimicrobiaceae bacterium | reverse complement strand
ACTTACAAATTTTAATGCGCTTCACTTTTAAAATTTGAGTTTCACGAATAAAATGCGGGTTAATGCCGATTTATTCCGCCTTAGGCGTGAAAAGTTTTGAGTTCATCTAAACATAGAGAAATTTAACCGTCCCGGAAGCGTCCGGGACAATAATTCTGTGAGTTGTCGGGGGAAACTGTTTTACCCTTGTGTTAATATGCATAGTTTGAAATGACAGGAAAAGTTTACATTTGTTCGGGGATAAGAGAAACCAATAAATGATCGAAATAAAACAACTAAAAAAGGTATTTGTATCAGCTGATATTGAAACGGTTGCACTGGCCGGTATTAACCTTACGGTGGAAGAAGGTGAGTTTATGTCGGTTATGGGTCCTTCCGGTTGTGGAAAGACCACCTTGCTGAACTTGTTGGGAATGATTGATATTGCCTCCTCCGGCAGCTATCATTTTATGGGGAAAGATATTTATCGTCTGTCGGAAAAGCAGATAACCCGTTTACGAAAACAGAACATTAGTTTTGTCTTTCAGAATTTCAATCTGATTGATGAACTAAATCTTTGGGAAAATATCGAATTACCTTTAATTTATCAGGGCGTGAAAAAAACAGAACGGGAAAAACGGGTTCTGGAAGTCGTTGACAGGCTGGAAATCAGCCACCGAAAAGATTTACTGCCTGTGCAACTGTCGGGCGGGCAGCAACAACGGGTGGCTGTGGCACGCGCTATCGTAACACGCCCCCGCCTTTTGCTGGCAGATGAGCCCACCGGTAACTTAGATTCCATGCATGGAGAGGAGGTGATGAATATCCTCAATGAGCTAAACAAAGAGGGAATGACCATCGTTATGGTTACCCACTCGCACCACGATGCAAGCTACAGCCGGCGCATCGTACATCTATTTGACGGTCAGATAATCAATGAAAATTTAAATCGGATTTAAGATAATGTGGGCCAGCTTTTTTCGTATGGGATTTCGTGTTTTGCTTAGGCAGAAAAATTATTTTCTGCTGAATCTCGCCGGTTTGATCATAGGAATAGTAGCTTTTGTGTTTATTTACCTCTATGTGGAGAATGCCCTTTATTACGACCGAAGCTGGAAAAATTATCACCATATCTATCGCGTAAACGAAACCTATTCCACCGGAGGTAAAGCGGAAAAAATGGCGCTGACACCTTATTTGCTGGCTGACAAGCTGAAAGATAATTTTCCCGGAATTCTGGAATCGACCCGCCTGTTTTTTACCGACCCTTCGGACAAGAATGATGTTTCATCAGTCAACTACAAGGGGAAATTTTACGACATTCCTAATATGACCATTGGGGATGCGCGGCTTTTTAAAATTTTCAATTACCATTTTACAGAAGGAAATCCTGACAGCTGCCTGATAAAACCTAATAGCCTGGTGCTTTCCACGGCCATGAAACAGAAAATCTTCGGGAACAAACCAGCCCTTGGTAAAAAGCTGAAAACCAGCATGCGTCAATATACGGTAACAGGTGTCTTTGACAGGAAGAACAGGCCTTCGCATTTAGATTTTGATGCGGTAATTTCAACCAATTCGCTGGGTAAAGAGGAACAGAAACAACTGAACAGCAACTGGTTCTGGATGAATTGTTATACTTACGTTGAACTTGCAGATACGGTGAATGTTCAGGCTTTTACCCAAAGGGTAAACTATTTTGTGGATACCGCCATACAGCATTATATGCGAAAACAAAAGATTAAAATCAATGGTTACAGCCGGCTGAGTTTCCAGTCCATTCAGAAAATTCATTTTTCAAAAGGGCTGCTTTACGACAGCCATTCCAACATCAACGTAACTTATCTTTATATTTTTGTGATTGTCGCTCTTTTTATTTTATTGATGGCTTCCATAAACTATGTCAATTTTACTATTGCACGATCGCTAAAGCGGGCCATGGAAATCGGAGTGCGCAAGGTGATGGGAGCTTTTCGAAAGCAGCTGATGCTACAATATATCAGCGAGTCGCTGATACTCACTTTTACGGCTTTTATTATTTCGCTGAGCCTTGTGGAACTGATGACTCCTGTTTTTAACACTCTGGTAAACAGACATATTACCCTGGTGCACAGCCTGTTCTCCGGTTCCGGACTTGTTTTTGGCTTTCTTCTTTTTCTGTTTATGTTGCTTTTGGCTTTGTTCAGCGGCAGTTTTCCCGCTTTCGTTCTCTCTTCTTTGCAGCCGGTGGAGGTACTTGGCGGAAGGGGCCTTGTGTTTAGAAATAAAAAAAGACATTCGTTTACAGCTGCCAGGCTTCGTAAGTTTCTCGTTGTAATTCAATATCTTGTTGCCATTGGTGTGATTATTTCCACTCTGGTTATTTTTGCACAGATACATTATGTTAAAAACCGTCCTCTCGGTTTTGATAAAGAAAATGTGGTTGTGGTGAATAGTCCGGCAGATACTTCTTTCCGTGGAAGGGTAAAAAATTTTGTAGCTGCTTTACAGACAGATTCGGCAATCGAGCAGGTGGCTACAGCTTCCAGCCTTCCCGGTTACCTCACCGGAAAAATCCTTGTGAGCACAGGAGATTCAACAGATGGGCACCTGCAAACCCTGAACAACTTTTTTGTGGGTTATCATTATTTCGATCTGCTGAAAATTCCGTTATCGGAAGGTCAGGATTTTTCTTCTGTAAAAGAAAACGACTCCACCGAAAATTATATTCTGAACGAAGCGGCAGTAAATTTTCTGCATCTCAAACATCCTGTCGGCAGCTACCTGTACACACCAATCGCGAAAAAAGGAAAAATTATAGGGGTGGTGAAAAATTTCAATTTCTCTTCTCTGCACCAACAGGTGGAGCCTTTGGTTTTTATACTAAGTCCGCAGTTTGTTCAATATATTATACTGCGTATCAATCCGGCAAGACGACAGGAGGCGCTGGCACATTTACAGACCACCTGGAACAAGTTCAACAAGGGTTACACCATGTATTACACTTTTCTCGACAAAAAACTCAACACCCTTTACCAAAGCGATCAGAAAATGCTTTCGCTGTTTTTCTATTTTTCATTGTTTGTAATATTAATTTCGGCACTGGGACTTTTCGGCCTCTCCGCATTTCTGATAGAACAACGATCAAAAGAGATAAGCATCCGAAAAGTCCTCGGTGGATCTGAAAAACGGATAGTTTTTATGCTGGTAAAAGAGTATGTGATGTTAGTTCTTCTCGCCGGAGTGCTCATTTCACCGGTGGTTTATTTCTTTATCGGAAAATGGCTCAACAGTTTTGCCTACCACATTCATTTGAGCATTTGGTATTTTGTTGCAGGCATTACTTTTGTGCTGTTCATCGCCTTTTTCACAGTACTGTTACAAGCACTTTTTAAGGTTCGCAAAAGGCCTGTTGAGGCGTTGAAATATGAGTGAGAACCGGAATTGCCATTCACCATTCAAGAATTCCCCGGAAATCGTATTCTTCCGGCTTATCAAGAAATGCTTTGGCTTCTTCGTAATCGCCGGGTTCGATAAACTGTAGTCCGTGCTCAAAGACAAGTTTCTGTTTCTCGCCTTCAATATTTACCATGCGGGGCATGATTTTTCCGGAAGCATCCGAAACATCTTCGAGGTAGAGCGGACTGATTTTTCCAGAGTTGGAAGCCGTTACCATACAAGCTGTCCGTCCTTCATCGAAAAGCTTTTTCACACCATATCCGAGTAAGGCGCAATACATCAAATCGAAAGCCACAGGCTGCACACAACGTAGTTCGTAGCCCAGTTCCACCGGACGGCTTTTGACTTTCAAACCCAGTTTCTTTAATCTGTTTTGTAGTAAAACATTGAAAATATGCGCTTTACTAACATTTCCCAGTTCGGGATGGCCATGTTCATCGTAAGTAAAATCAATTTCCGAATTTTTAATTTCATCTTCCGACATGAAATGGAAAACCCCTTCGCTGACAATGGCCACGCCGTATCCAATGCCCAGAATTTTACGCTTGACGATGGCGGAGATAATCAATTTGATAATCCGGTCGAAAGTAACTTCCACTTTGTTAAACATCTCCGGAATAACAATCATCGGGAAATGGCTGGCAGCACCGATACCGAAAGCGAGGTGGCCGGCTTCACGCCCCATGGCTGCCGTAACAAACCAGTTGCCTGAGGTACGGGCATCTTCATAAACCGTTTGGGCAATACGGACGCCCTCCTGCTTAGCCGACTGGTATCCGAAAGTCGGGGTGTTATCCGGCAGAGGCAGGTCGTTGTCGATGGTTTTGGGAACGTGTATGTTTTGAATGCTAATATCATTTTCACGTAGAAATTTTCCTATCCTGTTAGCGGTGGAGGCCGTGTCGTCACCCCCGATTGTTACCAACAGTTTCACATTAAAATCAACGAAAAATTTGGTGCTGAACTCCGAATCCTTCGGCTTGAACCGGCTCATCTTTAATGCCGAACCTCCTCTTCTGTGGATGTCGTCTGCAAATGTGAAATCGATCTCCTGTAAATTGGGCTCCGGTGAAAATAGTCCTTTGTAACCTTCGTGGATACCGAGAACGCGGTAGCCTGAATCGAGGAAAGCCATGGAAACCGAACTGATTACCGAGTTGATTCCGGGGGCGGGACCTCCGCCGCACAAAATAGCAATTGTGTCTTTCATAAGATAGAATTTTTGAGCCACAAAGATAGAAAATACCGGCAAATATCATCTCACCTATGGAAGATATTAACTCTTTTTCTAACCTGATTAAAATCTAATTTCTAAAATTTCAGGTATTATTTGACAGAATATTATTTCCTCCAATCTTTTTCAATCCTCTCAATCTCCTTCAATCCTATCAATCTTCATCAATCTTTTTAATCTTTTCAATAACAGGCGAAGATTCACACCATAAAAATCGTTTGCAGAACCTGACTTTAACAAAATTATATGTTTAACCCTTGTTTCTGTTTATCCCTTGCTTTCTTTAACAGCTATATTATATAAAGTTCAGTAAATAAACAAATTAAAAATCAATCTTAACCCAAATGCAAGGAAAAGATGTTCTGTTTTGAAGAGCAGGTTATGGGGCTGAATTTAGTAAAACGGGTTCATTTCATTACTTTTGGTATTATTTCGATTGTTTTTCATTCGCCATTCATGGGAACATTATCGTCTAAACAAGGTTTTGAGCTCACGATGTTTGGTGAGAATGTCATAAACCGGAAATATAAAATGCTAATAAAAAAATTTAAACAATGGTGATGGGATTTCCACAGAAAGAAGGGATGTATAACCCGGAAAATGAGCATGATAATTGCGGAATTGGTTTTGTAACCCATATTAAGGGGACGCCTTCACATGCTATAATTGAAAGGGGATTTGAAGTTCTGAAAAACCTGGACCACCGCGGAGCAAGGGGCGCCGATGATGCCAGTGGCGATGGAGCCGGGATATTAATGCAGATACCGCACGAATTTATCAGAGAAGTGTTAAAAATGGAGGTGCCTGAAAAAGGAGAATACGGAACCGGTTTGATATTTTTACCGAGAATTGAAAAGGAAGCCAATGCCTGTTTGGAAATTCTTGCCAATAGCATAAAGGAAGAGGGATTGGATTTGATAGCTTTTCGCGATGTACCCGTCAAATCCTCCGTGCTGGGAGAGATTTCCAAAACTACCGAGCCGTTAATAAAACAGGTTTTTGTAAAGGCAGCGCTGGAACAGGATGTGCTGGAGCGCAAACTATATATGGTGCGCAAGCTGACCGAAAAACGGGTTCATGCATTAGAAATGTCCCGGAAAGAAGTTTTCTACATCCTTAGCCTTTCTTCCAAAACCATCATTTATAAAGGGATGTTTACGCCCAATCAGCTTCGGGCCTATTATCCCGATCTTCAACACCCCCAATTTAAATCGGCCATTGCGCTGGTGCATTCCCGCTTTAGCACCAATACCTTTCCCACCTGGGCGCTGGCTCAGCCGTTTCGCCTGCTGGCACACAACGGGGAGATAAATACCATCAAAGGGAATCGCCTGTGGACCCATGCACGTGAGGGTTTGTTGAAGTCAGATGTCTTTGGCGAAGATTTGGAAAAGATTTTGCCGGTTATCGAAGAGGGGAAATCGGATTCTGCTTCTTTTGATAATGTGCTGGAATTTTTGCACATGACCGGTCGTTCGCTTGACCATGCCATGTGTATGATGATCCCCGAATCATTCAACGAAAAAAACCCCATTCCCGATAGTTTAAAGGCCTTTTACGAATACCACTCTACCATTATGGAACCCTGGGATGGCCCGGCAGCCATGGTTTTTTCCGATGGCCGGTACATAGGCGGAACCCTCGACAGAAACGGATTAAGGCCTTCGCGTTATGTTATAACCAAAAATAATTTAATGATTATGGCTTCGGAGGTGGGGGTTCAACATTTTGCCCCGGAAGAGATTATAGAAAAAGGAAGGTTGCGACCGGGCAAAATCCTGTTGGTGGATACCCAGCTGGGAACTATTATTCCCGATAAGGAGGTGAAAGACCAGCTTAGCCGCCGCAACCCATACTCCATGTGGCTGAAGGAGAATCGTTTGATGATGAATGACATCAAAGTGAAAAAACGGGTTCCTTCTGCTATAAAGGATTTTCACACTTTTGCCAAGGCCTTTTCATACACGAAAGAAGAAATGGAATGGCTGATACAAACCATGGCAAGTACCGGCGTTGAACCGATTGGCTCCATGGGAAACGATACGCCACTGGCAATTTTTTCACGACAGCCCCAGCACTTATTTAATTATTTCAAACAAATTTTTGCTCAGGTTACCAACCCGGCCATCGATCCCATTCGGGAAGGTCTTGTGATGTCGCTTACCAATTACATAGGCTCTCTTAACTCCAATATTTTATCGGAAAGTCCTGATCACTGCCGGCTGATTAAGTTTCTTAATCCGATTTTGATCAATACCGATTTGGGTAAAATAAAAGACCTGAAAGACGAAAT
>CAZRAW010000119.1:0-6986 GCA_964598065.1 uncultured Lentimicrobiaceae bacterium | reverse complement strand
TTTTTATCTAAACCACTTTTAGGGAAGGTAACTGCTTCATTATATTTACCTCTTTTTACCAAAACAGTATCACCAGCATTAGCTGCATTAATACCTGCCTGAATAGAAGTATAACTACCTCCTGATGGTGCTACAATTATTGTGGCACTCCAACTTTTATTCACTAAAAAAGTAAGCAAAATTGCTGTTAGAAATATGTTTTTTTTCATTCTTTAGGATTTAAATACTGTATTAAAACAAAAAATAATAGGTGAGACCTTTGATTTAATAAATATTTTAGTTTTTATTTATAGGCAAAATTACAAATATTCAACCATATAAAGAATTAAAAATAAACCACTTGTACTGCTTCTGCATGCAAGCGGCCCAATATCAAAGTCCCCGGACGCGATATAGAACAACCCCGTGCGATGGAACGGTTGCACTTATAGTGGCACCGTCTGTTTTCTTCATCCTGCCTGTCCACAGGTTGTCTATAGAATAGCCATTTTTATTTTCGGGAAAACCTAAGGTTGATACTTGTATGGAGATTTTCTCAGCCTTCCTTCCAATATTGAACAAGCCGACGATCGCGTCTCCGTTTGGTTCCATCTTGGCAAACACCTGCTGGCTACGGGTGTTGACAAATCTTTTAGCAGCGATCCCATCCTGGTCTACAGCGAGGACTGCGGTGTTCTTAAGATATTTTTGCAGTTCCTGCCGGTTGAGGTGAGTAAGATCAACGCCGAGAATAAGAGGAGATGATGCAAGAGCCCACAGACTAAGTTGAGTCTTACTTTCGTCTGGAGTAAGTCCGTCATTGCTGCCATTCCCTATCTCGATCGCGTCATAGTCGTTGTAACCTACCGGACCTGCAAAAGGCTGCCATTCGGCCACATAGTTGAAACGTTTCTCAACATTGGCCCAACTTGTCAGAGGGTAGCTATTGCCGTCCTTCTCAATACCATAAGCTTCAATATCGGGTGCGAATTCCCATTGATTAGCGTACTTCATCAAAGTCAGGGCAATGGCCTTTGTGTAGCTCCCTTGCGTGACATCGAGGATCATCGCCCGCCCACTCTGTTGTATCGCTCTCGACCATGCTTTAATGTCAGCGGTGTTACTGTTTGTTATACCGTCGAGTTTGATGAAATCAACGCCCCATTTCGCGAACATATCTACCCATGAGTTGATAAACGCCTGAGCTCCGCGCTTTTTAAAGTTAATACCTACCATGCCACCACAGTTGTAATTGTTTTCCCTCACAGACGGTTCTGCAATTTGATCAGCCGTGTATGGTGTGCCTTTAATCGGTGTGTTCTTCCTTACTGCCTGCATGGAAATACCTGGCGTAACATATATACCGAACTTCAGTCCAAGACTATGGATGTAATCAGCAACTACTTTTATACCATTAGTACCTTTTTGGGCTGGGAATTTTGATGAATCTGTCACCCAGCGGCCATATGGTCCAACATTGGGACCTTGCTTACCTGAACACTCATACCAAAAATCATCGAGGTTTACGTATTTATAACCAATTTCCTCCAAACCAGACTTTTTCAGAGCAAGTGCTTGGGCTTTGATCTTCGCTGCTGTGGGATGCTCTCGGATAAAGCTCCAACTACTCCAACCGAGCACAGGTTTTTGATTGAGACAATTAACTTCTGTCTTTTCTTTCTGTTGTCCGTATACAATAGCCACTTTACCTATTAATAATATTGTCAAAAGTGCAGTCGTAAAGGCTAACGTCATTTTTCTTATAAAAATCATTTTTCTGTTATTTAACTTAACCATGTGTCAAGTTTCACAAGGTTGTTTATGAAAACTAAATTTATTATGAGCATCAGTAAAGTTGAGACCTTTGCAAAACCAGGAAGAATTATCATTCTGAACACCCGTCGGACGGGTAGGCAGTGAAGAATCTGCAACAAAATAAAATCAGCCATTTATAGACCCTTCGCGATGCTCAGGTTGACAAAAAGGGGTGTTTTGCAAAGGTCTTAAGTTATGGAAAAAATTTGTACGTTAATGGAAACATTGGCTAAATATTAATTTAAGGAGTTAGGAAAAATAGTTACATAATTTTAACGGGACTATTTAGCGGGCGTCCCCACCAAAATTCTAACCTCATAAGGTAGAAGTGTAATATTGAATTCATTTTTTCCGCTAAAGGAACCGGATTGATCACTATTGAAAAAACGAGGGTCATGAAAGTTATAAACCTGTGGATAACCTTTTGGAATTTCAAGAACTTTTGCAACATTTACATGAAAATGTTTGATTCCTCCGGTAGGATTTCTTAAACTGATAATCCCTTTCTCCGGTGACCAGGCAGCCCGTCCATATACTTCCCCTTTTAAAGGATCGCCACCTATCCAATGAACATCAACCAAAGTTTTGGCATTTGCCCTGGCCCAATGAATGGCATGAGCAAGAATATCCCAATCCTTTGATGAAAGTTTATGAGGATCAATGTATAATGCCTGTAATCCGGTGCCACTTGAGAAATACGACCATATATCATCTGAAATATCTTGATTTTTCATGTCGAAGGTTGCAGGTCTGCCATGATCTGCAATGCATATTCCGTGGTACATCAGAGAATTAAGTGGGAAAAGAGGCCCCTTTTCTACAACGTTTTGATATGCTTCTCCATCTCTATAGGTGATCCATCGTTGCCTTGTTGTTCCTGTTCCTGCAAACCCCGTGTCACCTCCACTTCGCCAGATGGCATCTCCATAAAATAGCCAATAAGGAGATGCCCAGGTACCTGTCGTTATATTAAAATAGATCGAGGGAGATATCTCCCTTACAGAATCTACCAAACGAAGCAACGCTTCAATATCCCTATCGTAGCTTACATCTGATCCAATTGCATTGTCTCCCTGCCCGACGCCATCAATCTTAAAAATTGAAATACCATACTTCTTGACGAAGTTTTTCATAACCTGACTAAACCGCTTAAAATATACCGGCCCTGCCAACGAAAATCCATTTGCATTCGTCTCAAAAGGAGGGTGCTGTGCTAATCCATAACGTATCCTTTGAGCTTTGGCTTTTCCGTATCCACCGAAAGGAGACATCCAAACTCCCAGGCTCGAATGATATTTTTTAACCAATTTCTCCATGTTGGAAAATCCATCAGGGAAGCCACTGTTAAATTGCCACAGGGTCTTATTATTATCCCAACCATCATCAAATAAAAAGGCTTGCATAGGAGTATGCCGCTTTTCTATCAGACTGTCGCCGATAGTCCGGATCCAATCCATGCATTCTTTTTCATTTAATTTTGCACCATAGGAGTTAAACCATGAGTTAAAATGTAAATACTCCCGGTATGGAACAGCGCGTTCACGTTCTATGTAATATAAAAATGCCCTGCGCATTTGGCCCTTTGGTGATACTCCCCAGGCAGTGGAGTAGCTTATGGGAGTGTGGGGAAACAATGGAGTAGTTCTTATCATAAACGATACTGCCTCTTTACCTTTCTCAGCATAATGACTGAGGGGGTATTCAAAACCCATAAACATTCCTTTATTGATATTGACCCAAGGTGATCCGGCTACAATGCCATCTGGTTTCATCCCGCTGTTTTGTGGCATCTCCAAAAGAGTTATCCGATCAACTGCTAACGAATCTCCAGAAATTAAAGTAAACTTCTGACGAAGGTAATTGGAACTATCTTTCAATATGATTTTCCAATGAATTTTCAAGTGGATTTTGCTACAATATAAATCCGCTGTGATTTCTTTCCCATTCTCTTTCCCTGACCACTTTACAGAGGAACTGATCCCCTTAATTGTTCTAATCTTTGGCGCAGTCAAGATTCGAAAGTCATTGGAAGTGAATATCTCACCATCATGAAGCTGAATGGAAAACCAGGGGGTGTTGTTCCAATCAACCTGTTGCCCTGTTTCTTTGTTTTGAAAGTATAGTGCCCTTACCATTTTATCTTTTATTGTCCATTGAGCAGAAAGCACATTATTCTGAACCAAAATATGGCCTTGTGATAATTTAATAACAGAATTTCCAATCGGTTTCCCCGGATAAACGGACTGTCCAAAAACAGCCCCTGCATAAAGCAAGAATAATATTAAAATAAATAGATTCTTTTTCATGTTTTTTTTGTTTTATGAACATATTGTTTTATGAACTTATTGTCTCAATTAATCCCCACATTTTACTATGCATTTACAACAACTATCTTTTGGTAAAAACCTTTTCTGATACTTTCATGAAGGCTGCTTCCCAATTTTACAAGCCCAACCGGCGTAATAAAAAATAACCAGATAACAAACCACTAAAATGGCATAGGCATGGGTAGTTCCCACCGATTTGAGTCCGGATAGATAACCATAGAGGAGCGGAATAGTAGCGCCTCCCGCGATTGACATTATCAAAAAAGCCGAAGCGCGTTTTGTGAATTTTCCCATGCCTTCGATAGCAAGAGGCCAAATAGCGGGCCACATGACGGAGTTTGCAAAACCTAATGATGCGACAAAAAGAACAGAAGTGTATCCATGCGTAAAAACTGCAATCAAAGTAAAAATTACGCCCAATAAAGCAAAATATTTAAGAGCTTTCCGCTGGGATATATATCTTGGAATACTTATGATAACTACCAAATAACCTATTATCATCGCAATCATCGTAAATGATGAGAAGAATTTCGCAACTTTTATATTAAAGCCAAGAGAAAGGCCATAGTTAATAAGGGTATCCACAGCCACCACTTCACAACCCATATAAAAGAACAGAGTCACCACCCCAAACCAGAAATAAGGAAATTGCAGAATACTTTTTCTTTTCGGACCCAATTCAGAAGAAACATCTTCTTCTGCCTCAACTTCAGGCAAATTGGAGATTTTGAGTAACACCGCCATTACAATCAGGACAACAGCCATAATCACGTAAGGGAGAATAACTTTTTCAGCGAGAACGTTCAACGCCGCATTTTTTGCCGGGCCTCCCAGACTTCCAAGGTTCTCACTTATTTTTCCAATTCCGGTAAGAATAATGGCGCCGAGTATAACAGGACTTAAAATGCCTGCAAACTTATTGGCAATTCCCATGATACTAATGCGTTTGGCCGCACTTTCAATAGGCCCCAAAATGGTTACATAGGGATTAGCAGCGGTTTGTAATACAGCCAATCCGGTTCCCTGAATAAACAGTCCGGTTAAAAACCAGAAATAAGTCCGTGTTAAAGCCGCCGGAACAAAAATTAGTGCCCCCAGGGCCATAATGGCCAACCCTAATGACATACCTTGTTTAAAGCCAGTTTTTTCCAGCAATTTCGATGAAGGAAGTGCCATCACAAAATAAGAAATATAAAAAGCAAAGGTTACCAGATAGGCTTCAAATGAACTTAATTCGCAAGCTGTTTTTAGATAAGGTATTAGCGTCGCATTAAGCCAGGTAATAAAGCCAAAAATAAAAAATAAAATACCTATGATAACGATAGGGCCTGTTTGTTCCCTTTTCTTTTCTGTAATTTGATTCTTCATCTAAACAATATATTCAATTCACATTTCTATTTTAATTTCTAGGTATAACCGTTAATAAGTCAACTCAATTGGAGTAGTTTCACCTATTATATCATGAGCTTTAAGATTGAGGAACAAAGTCTTAGATTCTTTATCATAACTTTCATCCAATAAGGTCACATTTGGATTTGTTATTTCAATTTTCTGAGGTAAAGATTCGCCCACTATTTTTACAACCTGGGTTCCGTACAATCTTACATTGACTGTGACTTTATCTTCATCATGGGAAAAACTGTAAACATTGTAAGTTTCGTCATTATATACGTAAAGTGGCATTTTGGCGGCTCCAATTGAATACCTTAGTGTGTATTTTTTTTGTTCCAGCACCGGTAAATACAGAAAGCCATATCCTTCATCTTCAAAATAGGAAGCAATTTCCTTATTATCTATACTCGCGGCAGAAAGATGCTGTCCTTGTGCTAAAGCAACTTTTAAAACCATCCCGGCTAAAAAATCTTTTCTGTAAGCAGTTTCCGGCATTTTAGTATTATCAATTTCTACAACACCGTCAGTTTTCTCTTCTACATCGGTATATTTTTTGTACAACCACTGTGAATAAAATTGTTGCGTGTTTTTTGCAAGATACCGGTCCCTTTGTTGCTGAACCATCGTTAAATAATCTATCCATCTTTGACTGGTTTCTTCCTGGCGCGAATCATCCGGAGCGAGCCAGTTTGTCCAATGCGATTCGACAATGTCTGATTCCTGCTCACTGATAGGTACCGTAGGCAAAGATGTGTAAGCATGCCAAAGGTTGCCATAAATGTTTCTGTTAACAACCAATAATCCGTGATCGAAACCTCCTCCATTGGGCTCTTTTGGAGGGTTTAATTCACTGACCTCTTGAAACATCGTATTGGCATATTTTACACCTGCGGGGCTGAGAACAGAACCGGTACTGTATTTTCCGTCTGGATTCCAGTAGTAACCATAAGCACAGGCCACAAAACTTTCGGGAAAAGAATGCCCAGCTTCTTTTGTCAGACCGTATTGAGCCATAATTTCTTTAAAACACTTCACATGGTCTTCCATTATTTCTTCGGGCCAGGGATGATCATCATCCAGGTTATACCACTCACCCCTTTTGCGCTCGTTAACGGTCGGCCAGTATTCGTGTAAAATTCCGTGCAGGCCGAACTCAAGACTGGCAGTATTTTGTTTTACATAATTCATAACTTCAATTTGCTCCTCCGAAATATTTTTCGAATTATTCCAATTCTTCCCGTCTGGATTAGTGGTAGGGTACTTGCCCAGAATATTTAACCGGTCCATTTCCCCTAAAATGAACAATCCCATAAGTCTGATTCTCTTTGTTTCGGCAACTTTGACAACACTTTTATAGTTGCTGACATCCATTTTTCGGTCGATTCCGATGCGGAACGGTCCCTGATGATCTCCATAACCGTGGTCATTGCCTATTATCCAGCCAAAATCGTCAATCGCAAAGGCAAAGGGTCT
>CAZRAW010000118.1:0-7150 GCA_964598065.1 uncultured Lentimicrobiaceae bacterium | reverse complement strand
TCTTTTTCATCCCCCAATTTTGAATAGGTGAGGTACAGATTGGTTTTGTCGTTAAAATCAAACGTGTGTACATAATTTTCCTGAAGCTGAACCAATGACGTTTGATGAAAATATTTTCCAAATGCATTCAAATTTTCAAACAGCTCGGGCTCATTATTATTAGCAAATTCCGATTGCCAATCCAAAGACCGGATCTCTTCATCGGGATATTGCAACAGTAAAGAAATTAACTTTAATAAATCTTGTGTTTCCATTTTGCTTAATCCATTTAGTGTGATTTATTTCCCGGAAGGCAGGTGTTGCAGGCTTCGCTAAATTCAAATCCTGTCATTCCCTGCTCCTTGTATAAATCTTCATATTTTTCTTTATGAGAAGTCGGGATAACAAAACGATCTTCATATTTGGCAATCGCCAACAGCCTGTACATCTCTTCGATAGTTTGTGCATCAATGCCTGCTTTCTCCAACAGGCTGGGGTCGAATGGCTTGCCGATATCTTTTGCCCGCATGTATTGGCGCATAAGCACCATTTTCTTTAAAACATTACGAATTACATCCTGATTTCCGGCTGTCAGTAAATTAGCGAGATACCGAATTGGAATACGCATTTGATCGATTGCAGGAAAAATATCATTCGTATTAGCTGTTGAGGCATTTCCTTCAAACATTTTCAGAACAGGACTCAACGGAGGCACGTACCAAATCATTGGCAGGGTACGATATTCGGGATGTAGCGGTAAAGCAATACCTTGTTCAATAGCCATTTTATAAATTGGCGATTTTTGAGCTGCTTCAATCCAATCGTCTGAAATACCATCCATCCGGGCTTGTTTGATAACTTCCGGATCATTGGGATCTAAAAACAAATCCAGCTGTGCATGATAAAGCTCTTTTTCGTCCGGCGTAGAGGCAGCCTCTTTAACGCTGTCTGCATCATAGAGCAAAATGCCGATATAACGAATGCGACCTACACAGGTTTCTGCACATACCGTCGGCAAACCGGCCTCAATACGCGGAAAACATAATGTGCATTTTTCGGCCTTGTGTGTTTTCCAGTTGAAATAGACTTTTTTATAGGGACATGAAGAAATACAGAAACGCCAGGCGCGGCAGGCATCCTGATCTACCAACACAATGCCGTCTTCATCCCGCTTATACATGGCGCCCGAAGGGCACGAAGCTACACAGGCGGGGTTAAGGCAATGTTCACATATTCGTGGGAGATAAAGCATGAAAGCTTCTTCAAATTCTAATCTAATTTCTTGTTCTATCTTTTGTAAATTAGGATCCAGATGACTTGTTTCTTTGGAGCCGGCGAGGTCGTCTTCCCAGTTTGGGCCCCAGGTAATTTCCATGTCTTCACCCGTAATTTGAGATTTAGGCATGGCTACAGGCTGATGTTTCCCCGCCGGACTATTGGTAAGCTTCTCATAGTCATAAGTCCACGGCTCGTAATACTCATCCAGAGTAGGCAAATCAGGATTGTGAAAAATGTTTAAATATTTCCAAAATCTATTGCCCGATTTCAACTGTAGTTTATCTTTCTGAAGCTCCCAGCCTCCCTTGTATTTTTCCTGATTTTCCCATTCTTTCGGGTAACCGATTCCCGGTTTGGTTTCTACGTTGTTGAACCACATGTATTCGGCGCCCTGGCGGTTTGTCCAGGTATTTTTGCAGGTTACACTACAAGTGTGGCAACCGATACATTTGTCGAGGTTCATAACCATTGCTACTTGTGCTTTAATCTTCATGCCAAATCACCTTTTTAAGTTTTCTGATAAATACTTTTAAATCTCTTTGGTTCCCGGTAGGACCGTAATAATTAAATCCATAACTAAGTTGTGCATATCCGCCCACAAAATGTGTGGGTTTTATATGCACTTTGGTGGGGCTGTTGTGTGTGCCGCCGCTTAACTGTGTGATTTCTGAATTTGGAGTATAAATAGTACGGTCCTGAGCATGGTACATATATGTTGTGCCCCTGGGCATGCGATGAGAAACTACTGCTCTCGCTACAACAACCCCGTTACGGTTATACATTTCTATCCAATCGTTATCACGCACATCAATCACGGCGGCATCTTCATTATTTAACCATACGGTTTGGCCGCCTCTGAACAGAGTGAGCATGTGCTGGTTATCATAAAACATGCTATGAATATTCCATTTGCCATGTGGCGTCAAATAATTTAAGCCAATGGTTTTACCCGATTCTTCCGGAATGCGATCGACTTTAGGATAGAAAGCTTTTGTGTGGAGTGTGGGTTTATATACCGGCAGCCCTTCGCCGAATTCCAGGAGAGTTTCATGGTCAAGCAAAAATTGCTGACGCCCTGTCAATGTACGAAAGGGTACCGAAAGCTCAATGTTATTGAGAAACGGGGAATAACGACGATTTTTGTTGTTGCCTGTAAAAATGGGAGTGGAGATTGCTTCTTTGGGTTGAGTTGTAATATTCTCCAATGTAAAATGTTCTGCTTCCCTGTCCTGTGTAAAATTTTTAACAGGCATACCGGTTTTGTTTTCTTCGGCCTGCCAGGCTTTCATGGCTACTTTTCCGTTGGTTGAACTGGATAAAGTTAATATGGCATCTGCAACTTTTCCTGCTTCTTCGAGATTGGGTAAGCCTTTGTTGAATCCGGAAGTATGAACGCCAATCAATCCTTTTAGCTTTTCATATTCTTCTTTCCCTGACCAGGAAATGCCATCTGCCCCAATCGGATTGTTTTCTGCCAGTGGGCCGAGAGAAACAAATTTTTCATAAATACGTGTGTAATCTCTGTCAACGAGAACAAGCTTAGGCATTGTTTTTCCGGGTATGGGTTCTGTTTCCCCTTTACTCCAATCTTTTATTTTGCCAAAAGGCTGCGCTATTTCGCCCGGTGAATCGTGCAATAACGGTGCTGCCACAAGGTCTTTTTGAACATCGGGAAGGTAAGTTTTAGCCTTTTCGGAAATGATCTTTGCCAGGTTTTTAAAGATGTCCCAGTCTGATTTGGCTTCCCATGGCGGAGAAATTGCCGGATTAAAAGGATGAATGTACGGATGCATATCGGTGCTGCTGATATCTGTTTTTTCGTACCAGGTAGCGGCCGGTAATACAATGTCCGAATAAAGTGCAGTACCGGACATCCTGAATTCAAGGTTAACCATTAAATCCAATTTTCCTTCCGGTGTTTTATCGCGCCATTTCACCTCTTTGGTGTTATTTAGTGTTTTGGTTTCCGATGCCAGCACCCCCTGATGGGTGCCTAGTAAGTGCTTGAGAAAGTACTCGTTGCCTTTTCCCGAGCTGGAAATCAGGTTAGCACGCCAGACAAATAGTGTTCTTGGAAAGTTTACCGGATTATCAGGGTCTTCGAGAGAAAATTGCAGTTTTTTATCTTTGAGTTCTTTTACCACATGTTGAATAATTTCCTCGTTATTTTTAGCGCCTGATTTCCGCGCCTCTTCGGCAAGTTTTAAGGAGTTTCGGTTAAATTGAGGATACGATGCAGACCAGCCAAGGCGAACAGAAAGTACGTTATAATCTGCAGGGTGTTCGTAACGTGGTTTGTCAATATTCGCTGCTACCAGTTCACTCATGGGAATTTCTTCGTAACGGAACTGATCAGTGCCGAAATAGAAATAGGAGGTAGCATTTTGTAAACGAGGAGGTAACGACCAGTCGCGGGCAAAAGCTACTGTTGCCCAGCCTTCGAAGGGGCGAACTTTTTCCTGTCCTACATAATGTGCCCATCCTCCGCCGTTTACCCCTTCGGAGCCGGTGAGAAGCACCAGGTTCAATATGGTGCGGTAATTGATGTCGGCATGAAACCAGTGATTTATTCCGCCACCCATGACTATCATGGAGCGACCTTTTGTTTCTATGGCATTTTGGGCAAACTCACGTGCGATTTGAATAACCTGTTTCGCCTTAATACCCGTAAATTGTTCCTGCCATGCCGGCGTATAGGGAAGCATGTCTTCGTAATTTACGGGATATCCTTCCTGGTCTGCCATGCGTCCTACACCATAATTGGCCAACATAATATCAAAAACCGGGGTTACATAATGCGTCTCTCCATCAATTTCAACCCGTTTTACAGGAACGCTTCGATGTAATACGGAACGTTCCCGGTCATCGAAATAGGGGAGGTTCATCATAACCGTTTCATCTTCGCTGCCTGACAAGGATAACCTCGGGTCGAATTCATGGCCAAATTCGTCAGCCATTTCGAGATTCCAGTTTTTCTTGTCTTCCCACCGGTGGCCGATACAGCCGTTTGGAACGACCATCCGGTTGCTTTTTTCATCTAAAATAACCATCTTCCATTCGCCATTTTCCACAGGTGAATTGATGTCGGAAGCACGTAAAAAACGGTCAATTGCAAAACCTTCTTTTTGCTTTTTTAATAAAACTAAAAATGGAAGATCCGTAAATTTCTTAGCATAATCATAAAAATACTGTGTCTTATTCTCTATGTAAAATTCTTTTAAAATTACATGGGTAATAGCTTGTGCAAGCGCACCATCCGACCCGGGATTTACAGCGAGCCATTCATCGGCAAATTTTACCGACTCTGCATAATCGGGACTAATCGAAACAATTTTGGTGCCTTTGTAACGTACTTCTGTCATAAAATGAGCATCCGGTGTCCGGGTTAACGGGATATTGGAACCCCACATAATCAAATATCCCGCATTGTACCAGTCACTGCTTTCCGGGACATCGGTTTGGTCACCCCAAATTTGTGGTGATGCAGGCGGAAGATCGGCATACCAGTCGTAAAAGCTAAGCATTGAGCCTCCTAAAAGAGAAAGAAAACGCGAGCCGGCAGCATAACTCACCATCGACATGGCCGGAATAGGCGTAAAGCCCGTAATTCTGTCCGGACCATATTTTTGTATGGTATATAAAAGCTGTGCGGTAATGATTTCATTTGCTTCGTCCCATGAAGTTCGCACCAACCCGCCTTTTCCTCTTGCCGTTTTATAAGCTTTTGATTTTTCAGCATCTTCAGCAATAAGCTGCCAGGCTTTTACAGGATCGTTTGTTTCTTTCAGGGCGTCTCTCCAGAAGTTAAGCAAAATGCCTCTTACGTAAGGGTATTTAACACGTAGGGGACTATACGTGTACCACGAAAACGAGGCTCCGCGCGGACAGCCGCGGGGTTCGTATTCCGGCATGTCGGGGCCGGTGGTGGGATAATCGGTTGCCTGGTTCTCCCACGTGATGATTCCGTTTTTGACAAACACTTTCCAGCTACACGACCCCGTACAGTTTACACCATGGGTAGTACGAACAACTTTATCGTATTGCCAGCGCCTGCGATAAAAGTCTTCCCAGTTTCTATCCCGGGAATCCAATTCGCTCCATCCGCCGGAATATTTCTCGCGCACTTTAAAAAAGCGCATTTTTTTAAATATATAGGATGCTTTCTTGTTCATGGTCTGCTTTCGTTTTAAAAGATTTTTTTACTTTTTTCCATATTGTGAGCTGATGGTCGAATTAAGCAATGCGTTTTTTGCTATGCGCTTTTAGTAAAATAAACGACATGACAATGGAAATAATTGCCAAAATCACATAAACAATAAAACCTTTGGCATAGCCGGCATTACCGTAGTGATCCACGAAAATACCTAATAAAGGTGGTACTACAAATCCGCCGAAAGCGCCCAAACCACCAACCCATCCCGCAGCTCCGCCGGTAGCTTTGGGTACATATTTCGGTACTAATTTGAAAACGGCGGCATTTCCTACACCCATACCGGCGCCAATGATTATTTCGCCTAATAAAGAAATCCAAAAAACATGGGCAAAAAATAGAATAATTGCTCCGAGCAGCACGGTAAAATAGCTTAGTATGGCAATACGTTCTCCACCGAATTTATCGCTAATATGTCCACCATACACACGAATAACCGAAGCCAACAATGAAAAACCAAATGCCATGAGCAGGGCTGCTTCTCTTAAATCAAAATGATAATTTTTAACCCAATAAACCGGAAACCAGCCGGTAAGCGCCAGAAAACCACCAAAAGAAGTAAAATAAAGCAAGACCAGCCCCCATGTGCTCGGTATTCTTGCTGAAATTTTCAAAGATTCGAGCGTGCTGCCTGTGGGGATAAGTTCCTGTCCCAACTCCTTAGAGACTTCCGTCGCTTTTTCAGGGCTAATCCCTTTTTTGATTAATTGAAAATAATAAGCATCATGAACAAAGAAAATATAAACCAAAGTACCTATTAAAAGGAAACCGAACCAAAGTAAATAAGAAACGGGTAAGCCAAAGCCGCGTAACGCAAAAGGTAAAATGATTCCGAAAATACCCGGAGCCAGATTTCCTACGCCGGCGTATGTGCCAAGTGCCATTCCCTGTTTCTTTTGTGGAAACCAATAGGAGGTTTGCGCAATTCCAACAGAGAAAGTGGCAATTCCGCTACCACTTAAAATACCGAACAAAACAATTAGCCAATACATATCCTTTGTAAGATGGTTGGGATAGAATAATAACAAAAGGATGGATAAACCGGCCATACCGATAACGGCTAATATTAATAGTACAGCCAGTGGCTTTTTACCCCCAACCTTATCTACCCAGGCAGCAAAAGGTATGCGCAACAACGAACCTGATAAGTTCGGCGCCGCTACCAGCAAGCCTAACAGAAAACCGGATATTCCTAATACTTCCTTTAATTTACTCGCTACCGGGCCGTATAACGAAACCGCAGCAAATCCGATAAAAAATCCAAAGGTTGCCATGATTAATCCGATACCCGGATTGCCTTTTAGATGATACTTTTGCATCAAACTTTCCTTATTCAACTTTTCTTCCATTTTTATAAATTTTGGTTTGAATTAAATTATTTTTCTTTCAGTTTCAGTTTAATAATGGTAAATAGGTAAAAGTTTACTTGTTACAGGTAAAGATTTTCACACTCTTTATATATTTTTTTTTTCACTAAGCCTTACATACTTGTTGTTAACCGAATGTACTTGTTCTTGCCGCAAATATAAATATATTCGGGTCTTGTAGTTTAGGATTTATGGTTTTTCATTTTGATTTTTTGTTAATTTATATTGCTTCTACTTTAAATATTTAATCATTATAAATGTTACTACTGCAAATTTTGTGGAAAACTGTTGTATCGTGTAATTATTAAATGGCAGG
>CAZRAW010000117.1:0-7168 GCA_964598065.1 uncultured Lentimicrobiaceae bacterium | reverse complement strand
TTTAAATAAAACAATTATGGAAACGGAAAATGCAAACACTCCTGAAGATATGGTAAGAACCCTGAGTTACCCTTTATTCAGTAACAAAGGCTGGCTGAAATTTTTTGGTATTATGAATATTCTTTATGGGGTTTTTGCCGTCATAACGGTGGTAGGAATTATTATTGCCTGGTTGCCTATTTGGCTTGGTGTACTGGTAAATGCTGCTGCTAATAAAGTGGAAAAAGCTTACGTAGTGGGTGACCATCAGGCTCTGCTTGAGACCCAGCAAAAGTTAAGTACCTATTTTTTGATTAACGCTGTACTTGTACTCATTAGTCTTGTGTTGTTAGGGCTTTTTGTTATAATGGCACTTACAACCGGATTTTATTCTCGCATCTGGGATATGGTTCGATCGCAGGGAATTTACTAACCGGTTACTCCGAGCAGTATCTTTTGATTACGTTGTAAGCATCTGAAATACCCAGCTCTCCGGCTTTACTCAGGTCTTTACACGCCAATTTGTTTTCTTTCAGATAAAGCAGTATCAAAGCACGGTTATAATATGCTTCTGCCATTTTAGGCTTCAGTTTTATGGCCATAGAATAATCATCTATAGCACGTTGATACAGCTTTAGTCGAAGTTTTAAGTTAGCCCTGTTGTAGTATGCAAAACTCATATTGGGATTTATTTTCAACACTTTGGCATAATCTTTCAGACTTTTTTTGTAATCGGGTGGGGGCAGGGTTTTCGCCGGGTTGTTCTTGCTAAAATTACTGCGGCTTATGCCAATCTGGCCTTTGTACATTTTTTCGACATAAGTCGATTCGTCCCATTCGGCTTGCGTGGCCGCCCGGTTGAAGTAAGCATTGACGATGGCGGAGTCGCTTCTCAGGCAACTGTCATAGTCGGCGATAGCTGCTGAATAATTTCGCATCATGCTTTGTATGATCCCTTTAACAAAGAATACGTTGGCCGGTTTGCTGAAAAGGGATGCGTTTTTATCAATATACCTCTGCTTTTTCAGCGCGTCTTGTTTACTCACAGGCCAGTGTTTTGTAGTAAACAGCAGTTTTATCCCCAATTTATTATTGGCGTTAAAAAGTGAAATATTTTCATCAAAATAAATACCCTCATGATACTGACGGTATACCGAAGCCGGCAGATCAAAGGCATAAATCAGATAAAAATCGGGTTTTGGTTCGATGTTTATTTTCCGGAACTGGACGCGGCCTTTGCGCATTTCGCCATTCAGAAAATTAGCTTCAAAAGCCATGATTTTGTTGAAGTAACTGGAGTCGCCATATTGCTTGTACAGTTCGCGGCTCACTTTGCCTCCACCATGCGCTTTAGCAATGATGTCCATAGCCGAATCGTGGTCTGCCAGCGCACCAATGGAATCGCCCATTTGCTGACGTGCGTAAGACCGGTTGATATAAGCCCCAACAAATCCGGGGAAAATATGTAAAGCTTTGGTATAGTCTTCATCTGCCTGTCTGGGTTGGTGCATTTGCAATTCCACGACACCGCGATTGTAATAAGCATAGACATTTCTGGGATTGATCTCAATCACTTTGTTATAATCGGCCAGTGCCCCTTTATAGTCTTTTTGCATGGATTTCAGGAGTGCCCGATTATAATAAGTCAGTGCATTACTGGAGTCAAGTTTTAGTACTTTGTCGTAATCTTGCATGACTTTTGCAGTATCTCCCAGTTTTAAATAGGTCAGAGCCCGCTGAAAATAGATGTATGGATAGTTAGGTTTCAGGGTTGCGGCATGGTTAAAATCTTTTAGCGCACCCTGCAGGCTGTCCATTTCATAGCGAATCATGCCGCGTTTTATCCAGGCATCCGTATTAAAATAGTTAAGTTGGATAGACTTATTTACATCGCGGATGGCGAGGCTGTCATTTTTCATTAAGTAGTAAGCAATTCCGCGGCTCAGGTAGGCATCGCTTGCTTTTGGGTTCAGTTGAATGGCTTTAGTGTAATCTTCAACAGCTGATTTGTATTTATTCATGTGCATTTTGGTGTTACCGCGTGCCACATAAATTTCCGGATTGAAAGGGTCGAGTTCCAATGCCCTGGCAAAATCGGCGAGGGCACGTGGAAAGTCATTTAGCTGGTCGTAACAAATACCGCGATACTGATAAGCGCGGGTGTAAAGCGGATGAATCTGAATGGTGCGGCTAAAATCATTAACTGCGCCTTTAAAGTCGCCAAGGCTGTATTTTGCAATACCCCGGAGAAAAAAGGCTTCAAAACCATTGGGTTTGGAACCGAGAGCGGTATTAAAATCATAAATAGCCTGCGTGAAATTGCTTTTGGATAGTTCAGCCTGTCCGGCCCAAAGAAAATGCTGGTAGTTTACCTGCGCTTTCACAAGTGCCGGAAACAGCAAAAGGCTAAGGATAGACAAAAGGATAATATACCTGATACTTTTTTTCAACGGGCACAAAATTACACTTTAACCTGCATTATTCATAAATTTTTTAAAATATGAGTTAATATGCCGGTTATAAATAAATGGAGGATAATCACTTCCGGTAATTTTCCTAAATCGGAGCTACAAAGCTAAGAAAAAAATGGAGCTGATTACTTCTGTTTAATACACATTCAGCTCGTATGACGACATCGTAATAAGTAACAAAGTCAATTCCCATGCCAACACCGTAGAGTAGTTTGTTGTTTAAAAAGCTTCTGTCATTTTTAGGAGTAGTGCTGGCCACATATGCTGCATCAAAAAACAGATTTGCATACAAACCATAAAAGAACCGATTGAATTTTTCTGTTTTTATAAAAGGAATCAATGCCGTCTTTTTGGGGATTATAGCAAATTTTAAATTCGACCTGATTTGACCAATCCAGTTGCCGCCTACAAGGTAAAGCTGGTATCCTCTGATCTTCATTGGCTTATAACCCAAACCTTTTTGAAGAAAATAGGGCTGATATTTGGCGGGAACCATTTCGGCTGCAAGCGAATAAGCAAAATACCATCGCTTGTGCAGTTGGAGGTATTGATCAAAAATCAGATAAAAGCTGAGCATATTCACCTCTTTGGATAGCAATCCAAGCCCATCTTGCTTTATATCAGCTTCTGCATAAAAGCCTTTGAGCGGGTAGGGGATATAATCACGGAAATCATATTTAAAATTATATTCCAGCGAAAGGTAAGAAAATTTATCCTGCGAATAAGCAAATTCCGGATTTAATTTCAGTAAAGTATCGGCATATTCCCGGTGATCGAAGCCCAACGTTAAAGTGTTAAGATAATAGTATTTTGGCCTGAAAGTGGCTGATAATGCTCCAAAATACCATTTTTTGGAATAAGCTTTCTCCGTGTGATAAGAGACCAGTTTATTCTCCCGAAGTTTGTAATCCGTTTCGTGATTTAGTGTGGCTCCGGCGGAAATCAGTACTCCCCATTTCTGTTTTTTGTTTATATAAGGGATTTCCAAGCTAAATTGCAGACTTTTGTCATAGCCTCCCTGCAGCAACACATTCAGTGTTTCCATACGTCCCCTGAAATTAAATACTGTCAGGTTGATACCATAATTTAATCGTGAAAAATTTTTTGTTTCCCACCACACATTGAAATTACGATCGGCATAGGTTATAATTGGGATAGGCCAGATATACCATCGTTCCGTTACCTCTACATAAAGATCAACTTTATTGAAATTATGTCTTTGAGGAGTTATTTCGACACTGTTAAACAGGGAGCGATTCATAAGGTTTTCTCTGCTTTTTTTAATTCTTCTCAGAAGTTGATGAAGGTAAACCGTATCTCCTTTTTTTAACTCGATTTCGCGTAAAATGATATACTTTTTGGTTTTTTTATTTCCTGTAATATAAATATTGTCAATTACAAAAGTAGTATCTTTTTTTGTGAGCCGGTACTGAGCAGAAACATGTTGAATTCCCACAAAAAGCAGGAAAAAAGCCAATAATGAGTGGACTTTTGGGCTAAACATTCAGATAATTCATTAAGGAGTTGTAACGCTCTCTCAGGTCTTCGTTATCATCTTCCTCGCCATAAGATGCTTTTACAAAATAGTTATAACGCTCAAAAGTTTTCAGGATAGAAGAGATGTCCACTTTGTTTATTTTTAGAAAGACATCTAAGCGGGTAGAGTCTTCGTGGTTGAGAAGAAAAGTACTGAGAATTTTAGCATCGTTTTCCTCCACAATTTTTGCCAGTTCAGTGAGGCTGTAGTTGTTGTATGTCATCTCCAGTACAATAATTCCGCCGGGATTGTCAACGGACAACGATAGGGCAAAATACTTTATCAGATTTTGCAGGTTGATGCTTCCGAGATAATTTCCCTCTCCGTTTAATACGGGTACAAGACTCAGGTTTTGCTCGTTGACCAGCTTTAAAACATCATAAATATGTTGGTTTTCGAAAACATAGGGGTGTTTTAGAGAAAGTTTATGATTACCTAAAGGCTCATCAAAATTGTTCAGGTTATAAATGTCGAGCTCTGAAATAAGACCCAGAAATTCCTGATTGTTTACGATGGGCAAATGAGAAACTTTGTATTCCTCCATCCAGCTCAGGGCTGTTTTCCCCGTGTCGGAGGTCTTTAGCGGCATAATACCATCGGTGATGAGATGTTTGGCAATCATTTATCCAAATGTTATAAACTATGATGCAGCAAAGATAACAGAAAGGTTAAAAGCAAATAAAAAGTTTGGGGTTTTCTTTTTTTGGTTGGGCTATATTTTTTGGAAAAATTCTTGATTACAAGTTTATTACCTTAATTAAAAGTTAAAACCCTGCAATTTCGCAGCTACTTTAGTTTCTATTCATCCTGTTCATACCTCCGCCATTTCTCATCATTCCGCCATTCATCATCATATGCCTTCTGTTTTTATTTGTTTTTTTTATTCCTTTCGCATCTTGCAGGGAGGCTGTCCCATAATGATTTCCCCATGAATTAAGGATATAGTTAACCACAGCCACAGCATCGGAGGCGTTATTCACTTGGGGCGGCATTGGGGTGGCGTATTTTTTGCCGTTCACCACAAGTCCTCCATTAGAGCCATTCATTACCTGATCAATTAACCGTTTTTTGGTGGAATTTTTTAAAAAATCCGAACCTTTTAAAGGAGGAAAAGCTCCCGAAACCCCCATGCCGTTAACCTGATGACAGGCTGCACATTTTTGCTGGTAAATTCGTTCTCCTTTTTGAAAATCGACAACGGTTTCGTTTTTCCCTATAGATTGTTCATTGTTAACACTACTCCCGTTAGAACGAATTCTTTTTTGAAGAAAAACTCCAAAAACAAAAAAGGCTCCTGCCACTAAGACAGCAATTGCAATAATAAATCCTGTTTTTTTCATTATTTAAGAATTTAAGGGTTAAAGACTTAATTATTTTAAATTATTGAATTCTAAGCTATAATACATTCTGATTACAGATACGGAACTAAAGCTCATGGTTGCATTAGCAATAATCGGACTAAATAATAATCCAAAAATAGTAAATAAAACCCTTGCAGGGGAAAATTTTTCAAGAATAATCCGGGGCACGTAAGCTGTCATGCTGATGAATAGTACCGGAACAGATAAGGCCGGGGCAATCCAACGATTGTTTAAGCATATCCCTGTAGGCAGTCTCTTCAGACCTTTTTCCCTCAGTTTTTTAGTAGTTAAACTAACTTTCTGAATTAAATACATGCTACAAACAGAGCGGTCTCCGGACATGTCATACGTTTTGTGAATTTACCGAAGGTTTTTAGACATTTCGTCAAATTCTTCTTTGGTAACTTCGCCTCTGGCATATCTTTCTTTTAATATCTCCAGGGGTGTATTTTTTGGCGTGTTTTGGGTGTTTGCAGATGTATTTCCGGTACGGTTAACCAGCGTGATTATAAGCCAAATAAATAATCCCATTACTATTAATCCGCCACCCCATCCTATCATCATAATATTTATTTTTTAATCAAGTTATTTTTTAAACTGATTGTATTGTAAAAAGGATAAAAATCCCCTTTCTTTCCTAAACTATTCTCAGGTAAATTTTCAAAAACCGGAGCGGTTTCTGTCAGAAACCGCTGAAGTGAACCCGGCGATTGAACCTCTGGTAAATAATCCATTTCCACAAAGTCTAACCCTACATGTGCCGATTTTACACTAAGAGTACGGTATAACCTGTTCTGGATAAGGCTAATATTGTCCCCTGAAATTAGTTGTTGTGATTTAAGCCGAATGGTTTGTACTTTACTTTTCATGACTACTGTTTTATTTTTACAAAAGTATTTCTGTTTAAACAGAATTTCGTTATATAATTTTTGAAAAGAGTTATATGTTTGTATCCCTTCAGCGAACTACATCTTTGCAAACACTGGATAAAAGTTTAATCTTGTCCGGGTAAAAGTTTGTGTAGTTAATTTGCGGGGTAATCGGGGGATAACATTTAACACGTGCTTTAGCCAGCCAAAATGCTCCACGTTGTTAATCTTACAAGTGGTTAGTAGTGAACAAACAATGGCTACCTGCTGAGCGCATTATGTGAGACAGCAAATAAATAGGGTCTGCTGAAAAAGTCCGTAGTGCATCATATACAAAGCCGCAAGGCGAAGCTGTATAATAATACTGCGAGCCGCAGCAATGAAGTAGATGATGTGCTACAGGCTAACAAACAAGCTTTTTTAATAAAACCCTGAAAAAAGCTTGCATTTGTAGTTAATAAAAATCATGTAACAATATATATACCAAGTTGTTATGTGCTTTTCAGCAGGCCCTAAATAGTTCTTTCTGCTCAACACTACAGGACTTACCAATATGCCAATAAGTAATAATCATCGTATTGTTGATGGTTTTTATGATGTTATTTTTAGCATTAGATAATAGTTGAGAAATGACTGAAAACAAATTATCGTGCTGGTGTAATTCTGGTTTTTTTGATGGCATAAAATCGGCTTTTCAATTTCTATCAATGTTGGCAACCGTACTTTCTTATCGCGACAATTGATAATCTCTAATTAATAATTCAGCCGATAAATTCAATTTATTTGCCAGTCTTCGTATCATATCAACAGTCAATTTACGTTTACGATTCAAAACCTCTGAAACTCTACTTTTTCCTCCAATCTCCGGAACTAAATCAACTTGTTTTAGTCGCATTTCTTCCATTCGAATTTTAATAGCTTCAATAGGGTCAGGAGCATCAATCGGAAAAT
>CAZRAW010000116.1:0-7261 GCA_964598065.1 uncultured Lentimicrobiaceae bacterium | reverse complement strand
CTTTCCAGGTAAGGAAAATACCAAAGAAAACAAAAACGGCAATGATGTAATAAAGTATCGGCTGCAAGACGACCTGATTGCCCCATCCGTTTAGTATTATCGAACTATTCCATAAATGTTTATAGGAATCAACGAATCCGAGGTCAACCAAACCGTTGTTAATCGGTTTCAGAACAATTCCGGGGAAAGTGCCCAAAACAAACATAAACAAACTCATAATAACCATCGGAACCACCATTACGGCCGGAGCTTCTTTTACATGTGCCCACTCTTTCTCTTCCTGTCCGAGGAAAAAACCAAAAAGGAATTTGTAACAATAGAGAAATGCCGCGGTACTGGAAAAGAAAATCAAGATAACCAGCAGATAATGGTTGCTGGTAATCAGCGACTCATACAACATCCATTTTCCTACAAAACCACCCAATGGCGGAATGCCCGCGAGGGCAATAATACTCAGCAAAGCAGCAAAAAAAGTCCAGGGCATTTTGCGAATCAAACCGGTAACTTCGTTAAAGTTAGTGGTTCCGGTTTGCTTTTCAACAGCTCCGGTTACCATAAACAAGGTTCCTTTAAACAAAGCGTGCATCACGGCAAGAAACAGACCTGCCAGCAGACCCAGCTCGGTGCCTATGGCAATACCGGTAATAATATAACCCAATTGGGCAACGGAAGAGTAAGCAAGTAGTTTTTTAGCATCATCCTGCCTGATGGCCCACAGCGTTCCGAGTGCTGCGGTAATGCCGCCGAGCCAGGCCAGTATTTCCCTGAACCAGGTTCCCTGGGGAATTTGGTTCGTCATGGTTACTAAAACAATCACCATTCCGTAAATTCCCATTTTTGAAAGAGCACCGGAAAAAACACTGGTATAAGCCATGGGGGCGTTGCTGTAAGCATCCGGGGCCCAGACGTGTAACGGCATCATAGCTGCTTTAACGCCAAAAGCCATCAGGAACAGAATGGGAATCCAGATTTGCATGTTGAGGCTCATAGAGGGATAAGTTTTAATCATATCGCCAATCATAAAAGAGCCATTGATATGGTGTACAATAACAATGGCCATCAACATGGCATAAGCACCGATGGCGCTGAACACAAAATATTTGATACCAATCCGCTGAATATCGTTTCCACTGTAAATGGTCATCAGGTAAGAAGTCCAGGTCATAATTTCCCAAAAGATAAAGAAGGAAATCAAATCCTGGCTTAGCAGAATGCCCATCATCGACATGATGCTGAGGATAAAGTTGAAATAAAAATACCCTTTTCGTTCTTTGTCTTTCATGAAGCCAAGAGAATAGATGGCCGCCATGGACCCCAAACCGAGTACAATCAACGAAAAGAACCAGCTAAAATGATTAATGCCCCAAACCAGCGAAATTCCTCCAAGAGTAAGCGTTACGTCTTTTCCCATACCCACATTGGCAAAAAACAGGTAAGTGGGTGCCAACACAGAGATCACGAAAAGAATATCCTGAAGAGTTTTGCTCACTTTTCCGGCAAAGTAGGTGAGTATTGCACCTCCGAGAAAAATTAAAAATATTATATGTATCATTTCCATTGTATTACTCACTTAGAGGTTACTGTCTTAACGATAAAACATTATGAATATATTGACTCTTATCCATCAAACCTGCAGAAGCTTTGTGCAAAACGCCGGTAACGACATCCGGATAGAATCCGATAAGCAGAATCAGCCCGCCTAACACAAGCATAGCAAACAAAGCATTGAAAGTCGGTTTTTCAGGAACGATTGAAGATTCTTTTTTAAAGAAATAAATCCGGTTAACAACCCGCAGATAATAAACCAGCTCAACCACGCTGACCATGAGCACAAGCACCAAAATGAAAATCATGTTGCTGTCGGCAGCAGCCGTCAGCACCGAGAGCTTACTCCAAAAGCCTGCAAAAGGGGGCAAGCCGACAATGGCAAAAGCTCCAATTGCAAACAGCAGGGAAGTAATGGGCAGATATTTTGACATACCATTTACTTCCGTAATTTTTTTGTCGGTAGAATTGTAAACTAGATAGCTTCCTGAAAAGAAAAGCAACGACTTGATAATAGCGTGGTTCAACATGAGAAAAAGGGCGGCATAAACGCCTTCTTTTGTACCGAAGCCGAAAGCAACCAGCACCAGGCCCATTTGACCGATACTGGAGTAAGCCAGCATTCTTTTGAGCTTTTCCTGCCGAATAGCGGCGGTTTCTGCCACAATCAGGGTAATCATACCTATCAGAATAAGGAAATTAAACGTGCCCGAAAGATCAAAAATGGTGTAGGTATAACGAATGATGGCATAAACCGAAGCTTTTACGACAATACCGGCAAAAGCAGCACCTACCGGACCCGGAGCTTCGGCATAAGCATCAGGAGCCCAGCCGTTAAGCGGAAAGATTTCAGCTTCAATGCCCAGTGCCGTTACAAAGAAAATATAGGAGATAATCTTGTAAGTCGGATTCATCAGGTGAATTTTACGGGCAATATCTGCCATATTCAAAGTGCCAAGCTGCGAATAAATAATCATGATAGCAAGCAACAGGAACGTAGAGGCAATAGAACCGAGCATTACATATTTAAAGGCGGCTTCGGCGCTGTTGCGTCCTTTATAAAATGCGGTTAATCCATAAGCTGAGATACTGGTAATTTCAATAAATACGAACATATTGAAAATATCGCCTGTTAAAACGATACCCACCGAGCCGGTAATCAGCATCATTAACATGAGAAAGTATTTCAAAGCAGGTTCATAATCCACATTCCTTTTAAACCGGTAACTGTATGCCCAGATAAGTAACCCGAGGAAAATCATAAGAGTAACCAAGAATCCGGAAAACACACTGAATACAAGGTTAATACCAATAGGAGGAACCCAACCGGCAATAACTTCAACGATGGCACCGTGAACCAACACGTGATCCAGCAGATTAACGGCCAGTATCAACAAATAGGTGAGCACCAGGCCCGGTACAATCCTGACCAGTTCTTTCCATATCATCCCGAGGAGCGGCATCAAAAAAGCCGCCATCAGGGGAATTGCTATAAATAATACCGGAGTTCCTACCATTTTAAATTCTTTATTTCGTCAATATTTAAAGTGCCGTGATGTCTGTATAAACGGATAACCAGTGCCAATGCTACGGCTGTTACACCAAAACCGATGACAATGGCCGTAAGTACCAAAGCCTGCGGAACGGGGTCAACCATTTTGCTGACACTCTTAAAGTTTTCTAAAAAACCCGGTGAAAAAATAGGAGCGGTTCCTCCTTTGTAATAACCAATGGCTACAATCAGCAGGTTTAAGCCGGAGTCGGCCACCGAAAGGCCGATAACAATTTTCAATAGTGATTTTTTTACCAATGTACCATACAGGCCAATCAATATCACCAGGATGGCTGTTCCGTAAACAGCATAATCTAAAAAGCCGAAATATGTATTATCCATTGCTTTGCCCTTTCTCGTGTAAAATTGTGTAAATTACGCCTGTCAGTTCGGCTGCTACTTTAAAACCGACGGCGATGTAAATAATAGGGATAATGCCTCCGCTAAAAAGATGGTTCAGGACACCGGTGGGCAGGAAATTCTGAAGAAAGGTTCCGCCGTGTATAAAACCCAGCAGACCAACACCGACAAAAGTGATGCCGGCTAGCGATTCTACAACGGAAAGAATCGTATGATTTACAGAATAATTTTCGTAGGACAATAGCATCAACAGGAAGCCTGTAGCAATAATGACACCTCCCTGAAAACCTCCGCCTGGCGACAGATGTCCGTGAATAAAAACATAAGCCCCCAGCAAAATAATGGCTGGGAAGAGTAATTTTGACCCTGAGGTTACAATGCTGCTGGCCGAAAACAGAACCGAACGTTCACCCACTTCGTGTCTTTTCTTATATAAGATGCTCCCCAAAGCCGTAACAGCGAGAAAAAGAACGGTAACTTCACCGAGGGTATCAAACCCCCTGAAGTTTACCACAATGCTGGTTACCGCATTGGAAACTTTCAGTGTGCTGACAGTTTGTGCCAAATAGACATCTTTTACAGGAAGTATTCCCTTAATAAAATGAGGCCGGCCGAAACCGATGTCAAAAAAAGTGGTTGCAGTATAAAAGCCAAAGGTAGCCAGCAATAATATTACTAAAACTTTCTTCATTTCACAGCGGATTTAAATTTTTCTTTCTTATCGGATTCATCTTCCATACGTACGGTATTGCGGATGGCGATAACGAAAATAATGGTTGTTAATGCCACTCCAATGGCAGCTTCTGTCAATGCTACATCAGGGGCCTGAAGCAGATAGTAGAGTATGGAAAGAACCAAGCTGATGATTCCGGTTGCCATAACTGCATACAATAAATCTTTTTGTTGGATTGCGTAAACGGATGCGGCAATCATTAACAAAAACAAGAGTGCTATTAAAATGAAATAAATCATACTTTTTCCTCCTTTTCTTTAGTGTGCGGAACGACTTCCTGATAAGCGTCCATGTTTTCTTTATCTTTACTTTTGATGTACGGATAGTGCCCCCTGCGATAAGTGGCTCTGGCCAATGCGTGGGAACTAATGGGATTTGAGTAGGCAATAAAGATGATAATAATCAGCGATTTCAGCATCCACGAAGGTTCCAGAAAACCTACACCGAGAACCAAACTCATCCCTCCGAGTGTGGTGGCTTTTGTTCCGGCCTGCAGGCGGTTGTAGATGTCAGGCATGCGGTATATTCCCAGGCCTCCAAGAAATAAAAAAGAGCTCCCGACGATAAGTAATATCCCGCCGATAATTTCCATGATACTCATAAGGCGCCCTCCAAATATCTTGCGATGACAATAACTCCGATAAAGCCGAGAACGGCATATACCAAAGCCACGTCAACATAAACGAAACGCTTAAACATATATCCTAACAACACGAGGGCTGCTACACCGATAGTAGTTAGTGTATCCAGCGCCACAGTACGATCCCCGGCGGTGGGTCCTTTCACAAACCGGATAACAGAAAAGATCATTCCCAAAGCCATAAGTATAAATGCATAATAAATTATATAAGTCATAATTAGAAGATTTTTAACAGAATTTTCTCAAAAGATTCGGCAATTATTTTAAAAGCTTCTTCCGGATCCGTGGTTTCCACATCAATCCAGTGAATATAAAAGGTATCATCTATGACATCCACCGTCAACGTTCCCGGCGTAAGCGTGATACTATTGGCCAAAACCATTTTTGAATAATTGGTTGTCAGTTTGGTTTTAAACTTTACAATACCCGGGTTGATAGGAAGAGAAGGAGTGATAACCCTTCTCGCCACATCTAAATTGGCTACAACAAGCGCTTTCAGAAAAACCACAAAGTACCAAATCATCCAAAAAATTCGTACAGGACTAAAAATGGAAATGGTGCAACAGGTAAAAAACCTAATGCTTGCCAACGATATTAACATAGTAACGATAGCGCCAACCAGAACCTCCTGCCAAAAAAAGGTGCTGGTAAACATAATCCATACCAACATCAGGAAAATCCAGTTAACGATAAACCGTCCCAGTTTTTGATTAAATGTTAAACTATACATAAAGCTATGTTTTATTTACTCCAAATTGTATTTTTTACCTTCGAAATATTTCATAAACTGAACCCTCTCGTATTCCGCAGGATTGGGGCTGTTAATCTGGCTCATTTTTCCTTTGAAATCATCCAGCTTTTCAAATTCATGTTTTTCCATCCAGGCCTTTACATCCTGCAGCATGTCTGAAATAGATTCAATTCCGTTTTTATAGAGCGCCGAAACCACCTGAACGGCATCGGCGCCGGCAAGAATTTCTTTGATAACGGAAGCACCATCGTGCACCCCGGTGGAAGCAATCAAATTGCAACCCATACGTCCCGACAGAATTGACATCCAACGCAACGAAATGGCCAGGTCTGAAGAGCGGCTTAATACGTTGGAGGGAACAATTGTAAAATTATCAATATCAAAATCGGGATGGAAGAAACGATTGAACAGTACTACGCCATCAACGCCGCTTTCGGAAACACGTTTGACAAAGGAAGCCAGATCGGCAAAATAATAACTCAGCTTGGCGGCAACAGGAATCGACACTGTGCTTTTAATTTTTGTTAGAATGCTCAGGTAAGTCTCCTCTATTTCCGTACAATTTTTGGTGAAGTCGGAAGGAAGAATGAACAGATTTACTTCAATGGCATCGGCGCCGGCTTCTTCCAGCTTTTTGGCAAAGAAACTCCATTCCCACGAACTGACACAGTTAACACTGGCAATCACGGGAATATTCAATTCTTTTTTTGCAGCCCTAATCAATTCCAGATACTTTGTGATGTTGTCCTGTTTGATTTTGTAATCGTAGTAGTCCAGAAAGCGGACATCCGGAAATTCCCGGTCTTTTTCTTTTTCCAGAATACTGTGGTATTCGTTGTATATCTCTTCTTCAAAAATGGATTTTAAAACAACTGCTCCGGCACCACTATTTTCAATTTTTTTCAGATTGGCTATCGATGCCGTCAGGCCGGAACTTCCCACTATCACCGGTGATTTAATTTTCAGCCCTAAATAATTGACCAACAAGTTCATAATATACATTTTGAGTTGTTATTATTTAATAAGATGCGGCAAAAATATGTAAAATAAAAGGACTATTTTCTCCTCTCATACAGAGTTGGCTTATTTATTCCTGGTTTAAATAAAAGCCTGGCTGTTAACGAGTTAACGACATTTTTCACAATGGCAAAAGCGAAAGGTATTAAATGCTTTATATCAATTAATTATAAACTATTTTATTGCGGAAAACGAAACTGTTATTTTATCACAAATTATGATTTGGTAATATTTTGAATTAGTATAAATTATGTACACAAGAACCGTTTCAGGACTAAACAATATTTTGCTAAATGGTGTCTGTCCATAATGCCCGATTTCTTCGTTACACTTGTATTTAAAATTAGTCATCCCGATTGTGCTTTTTGTTGGTTTTTGAAATAAAAACCTTACAAAAGCTACATCGGGACTCCTGATACTCAAAACCCGCAAGCCTTGTTAGCGAACTTTCTATTCAAGCCTCTTGACTTTATGGACAGACACTAATTAGTATTTTCCAACTTTTCAAAATTCGCCGGAGGCGGATAAAAGCAATAGGGGATACAATTAGGAGAGAAAAGGAACGTTGAACGGTTTGTTAGTTTCCAAATTTTGTCATTCGTCAGTTGTTATTCATCATTCGATATTCTTTTCCCTTTTCCCACGGTTATTTTTACCTTTGCA
>CAZRAW010000115.1:0-7301 GCA_964598065.1 uncultured Lentimicrobiaceae bacterium | reverse complement strand
GGATAAGAAATATTGAATAAAATGCGTTTACAAGCATTATAGGATTTAAAGTTCGGTTGAACCAACCTGTTGATTGTGTGTAAGGTCTTAATAATTCCGGTTTGTGCGAAATGGAAATAAAAAACGACGTGTTTGCCCTGACGTTTTATTCCCGCGGCTTCCTCCCTTTTTTCCATAGAATATTTTACCTTTGTCATCTAATTCTTAAGACATGATAAAGGAACGTTTGAAAGGAAAAACTGCTCCCCTGCGTGTGGGCGTTACCCACGGCGATTTTAACGGAATAAGTTATGAGGTAATGATTAAAGCCCTTATGGACAGTCGTTTATATGAGTTGTTCACACCGGTTATTTATGGGTTGCCCCGTGTCGTAGGCTTCCATCGCAAGTATCTGCATCTTTCCGATTTCAATTACAATGTCATTTCCAATATCTCAAAGATTACCGACAGAAAGTTAAACATCCGCAGCATCAGCGATGAAGAGATAAAAATCGAATTTGGGAAGTCTACCGACCTCGCAGGCGAATTTGCATTCGAAGCTTTGGAAACAGCGGTGAAAGACCTGAATAACAAAAAAATCGATGTGCTCGTAACGGCACCCATTAACAAAGAAAATATTCATTCGGAAAAGTTTAATTTCCAGGGACATACCGAATACCTTACGCAACGTTTCGGCGTCGAAAATTCGCTTATGCTCATGGTATCCGACCCTTTGAAAATAGGTACGGTTACCAACCATATTCCTATCAGTGAAGTAGCCGGTGCTATCACCGAAAAACTTATCCTCACCAAATTAATTATTTTGAACGATTCGTTGAAAAAGGATTTCCTCATCGAAAGACCAAAAATTGCCGTTTTAGGATTAAACCCCCATGCCGGCGACAAAGGACTTATCGGCACCGAAGATGAATCGGTCATTCATGCGGCTCTCATCAAAGCCAAAAAACAGGGATTGCTAACTTTCGGACCTTTTCCTGCTGATGGATTTTTCGGTGCCGGTAGCTATACGAAATACGATGCTGTTTTGGCCATGTATCACGACCAGGGGCTGATTCCTTTTAAATTGATGGCTTTGGACAGCGGCGTAAATTATACAGCCGGTTTGCCATTTGTGCGTACTTCGCCCGACCACGGAACGGCTTATGATATTGCCGGCAAAAACATTGCTTCTCCGGCTTCCATGCGCCAGGCTGTTTATCTCGCCATCGACATTTATAAAAACCGGAAAAAATGGGAAGCTATGAATGCAAAACCTTTGGTTGTGAGCCAACAGGAAAACAGCTAAAAATACCCGGGATTAAATTTTCCGGGTTCCGGTCTGTTTTTTCCTGAAATGATTAAAAAAAGTATGTTACACAAACAATATTCCGGAAATGAGCTGGCAGAGGTGATGAAAGCACAGCTGCTTTCTCCCGATGCAGCCTCCATAAAAGTTGAGGATATTCTCATTGACAGCCGTCAGTTTATCCGTGCCGAAAAATGTCTGTTTTTTGCTCTTTCCGGAAAAAGAAACGATGGCCAAAAATATGTCGAAAACCTCTATAAAAAAGGAATACGCTATTTTGTGGTGTCGGATAAAAACTTTTCTGCCTCCGGCATGGAAAAAGCTTCTTTTTTCCGGGTTCCGGATACCCTGAAAGCACTGCAACAGCTCGCTGCCTACCATCGCAGCCTCTTTGATATTCCCGTGGTGGGAATTACAGGTAGCAACGGGAAAACAATTGTGAAAGAATGGCTTTTTCAGTTGATGAGTCCCGATAAAAAAATTGTGCGCAGCCCCAAAAGTTATAATTCCCAAATCGGGGTGCCGCTGTCGGTATGGCAAATGAACAGGAAACATGAACTGGCACTGTTTGAAGCAGGAATTTCCGTGCCCAACGAAATGGATAATTTGCAGATGATAATACAGCCTAAATTGGGTATTTTTACTAATATCGGCGAGGCGCATAGCGAGGGGTTTATTAGTAAGGCACAGAAAATTGGCGAAAAACTAAAGCTGTTTACCCGTGTGGATACACTGATTTACAACAACGACCAAAAAGAAATGCTGGGGGTAATTATCCATACGGGGATTCTTAAAAATATCGACACTTTTACCTGGGGATCGGACGAAAACAGCGACCTGCGCATTCTCGACAAACAAATAGAAGCATTATCTACCAGAATTCGTGGTGTGTATAAAGATGAGGGAATCTTCATTGAGATTCCTTTTACCGATGCTGCTTCGGTAGAGAATGCCACTCACTGCTGGGCTGCCATGCTGAGTCTTGGCTATGACCAAAAAATTATTCGTGAACGTATGGCGACATTAACACCCATAGCCATGCGCCTCGAACAGAAAGAGGGGATTAATAATTGCACCATCATCAACGATGCGTATAATTCTGATTTTAATTCGCTGACGATTGCGCTGGATTTTATGAGTCAGCAAAACCAGCATCGTGAGAAAGTGGTTATTCTTTCGGATATCTTGCAAAGCGGACGTAGCGAAGTGGAATTGTATACAGATGTGGCAGATTTGTTGAAACAAAAAGAGGTAACCCGGCTGATCGGTGTCGGACCGGCTATTTCGCGACATGCCGATTTATTTGAAATGGAAAAAGATTTCTTTCCGACCACCCGCGATTTTATCTCCGGTTTTTCAATGGCTTCTCTTCGCAATCAGACCATCCTGTTAAAGGGTGCCCGGATTTTTGAGTTTGAGCGTATCAACCGGGTTTTGCAACAAAAGGTTCATGAAACGGTTTTTGAGATTAATCTGAGCGCCTTGGTGGAAAACCTCAATTTTTTTCGCTCTAAGATAAAACCCGAAACAAAAGTGATGGCTATGGTGAAAGCTTTTTCGTATGGTAGCGGAAGTTTCGAGATTGCTAATGTTTTGCAGTTTTATCAGGTGGATTATCTCGCTGTTGCTTATGTGGATGAAGGAGTGGAGCTACGCAATGCGGGTATCGGATTGCCTGTTATGGTGATGAATCCTGAGGAATATACTTTTGATTTAATGATTAAATATCAGCTTGAACCGGAGATTTTCAGCTTTCGTGCTTTAAAAATGCTTGAAAAGGCCATCAAAAGAAACGCTTTGCCACAAAACAAACCGGTAAAAGTTCATCTTAAGCTGGAAACAGGGATGCACCGGCTCGGGTTTCAGGAAGATGAGCTGGATGAGTTGATAACCCGTTTAAAATTAAATCCGCTGATTTATGTGCAGTCTGTGTTCTCACATCTCGTGGGTAGTGACAAGCCTTCGCTGGACGATTTCACACATACGCAGATTATCCGGCTTAAGCAAATGGCACAAAAGTTAAAAAATGGATTGGAACATCCTTTTATGATGCATTTGCTCAATTCGGCAGGAATCAGCCGTTTCCCGGAGGCTCAGTTCGATATGGTACGCCTCGGCATTGGCCTGTATGGTATTTCTTCTCACAAAGAAACCGCCGAAAGTCTCCAACATGTTACCAGCCTGCGAACGGAAATCACGCAAATAAAGGTGGTTAAAGCCGGAGACTCGGTGGGGTACAACCGGAGTTTTATCGCCAAAAAAGAACATCATATTGCCACCGTTTCTGTAGGCTACGCCGATGGGTTGTTCCATATGTTGGGAAACGGCAATTTCTCATTTTGGATCAACGGGAAACCGGCACCCATTGTAGGCGATATATGTATGGATATGTGTATGATTGATGTTACAGGCCTGGACGTAAAAGAAGGCGATGCCGTATTTGTTTTCAATGCCGAACATCCGGTAACCGAGCTGGCGACTGCTGCTCATACCATTCCCTACGAAGTGCTCAGCCGTATTTCGCGAAGAGTAAAAAGGGTGTATTATCATGAGTAGCGGAGATGCTTTCGGTGTTTGGAGCTATCAGGCATCAACTTTTATATACATGCCGGTCCATGAATATGCAATTATGTATAGTTTTGCTATGGGAAGAAAAAATTGGCCGTATTATAAAGAGAAGTTAAATAAACATTTATAATGCGAATCAAGGGTTAAATTTCAACTATGTTTGAAAATCAAAGAGTTAATAAATCGTATGTCCTTTTTAATATAATTTCAACTTTGTAAAACACTAAATATCAGATATCATTTTCAACCCTTAACTCGCATTTATAATGAAACATGCAACTTTTTTAGTTTTTTTATTAATGTTATTTTGTTGATAACGAATAGATTATGAGGCCCGAAGTTTTAATTATAAAATGTATAATTTTATCACGTTTTAAGTATAGAAACAGATTGGAACTGCCTTATTAAAGGAATCCGGCACAATGAAGAAAATATTGTATCAATATCGTTATTATTTGCTTTTTGCATCTATCTTTTATATTTATTTTATTAACCTTTTTATTGATGTAATGGACATTGACGCAGCCCAATATGCTGTAATTTCTATGGACATGAGTTGGTCGAAAAGTTTTTTGCATGTATATTTGCTGGGACACGATTATCTGGACAAGCCTCCATTACTGTTTTGGCTATCATCAGTCTCTTTTATCCTTTTTGGAATTTCAAATGTAACTTATAAACTCCCCTCGGTACTCATTGGAATACTCGGTATTTATAGCACATATAGGTTTGCAAAACTCTGGTACAGCGAAGAAAAAGCAATACTAGCTTCTCTGATTTTGGCCAGCAGCCAGGCTTTGTTTTTGATCACCAATGATGTCAGAACTGATACGATTCTGATCGGATTGGTTATGTTTTCGATGTGGCAACTCGGTGAGTACTTAAAAAATGATAAATGGAAGAATCTGATTCTTGCATCGTTAGGTATTGGTGGGGCAATGATGGCCAAAGGGCCGATAGCAATTGTTATTCCGGCGGTTGCTTTTGGAAGTGATTTTCTTATTAAGCGACAATGGAATAATATTTTTAGACCCCGGTGGATTGTATTATTAATCATTGTGGCTATCACTTTAATCCCAATGAGTTATGGATTATACACCCAATTTGATTTACATCCTGAGAAAATAGTTTATGGATTGAAAGGGCCTTCAGGTCTCCGCTTTTTTTACTGGACACAGAGTTTTGGAAGAATAACAGGAGGAAGTTCCTGGAAAAATAATACCGGATTTTTTTATTTTTTCCATACCATTATATGGGATTTTCAACCTTGGATATTGCTATTTATCCCGGCTTTAATTTTAAAAATCAGAAATCTCTTTGTAAAGAGACTTAAAAGCAAAGACAAAGAATACATTAACTTAGCCGGATTTGTTCTGGTTTTTATTGCTTTTTCGTTATCAAAATACAAACTTCCACATTATATCTTTGTTTTGTTTCCTTTTGCTGCTATCCTTACAGCAGATTTTATCTACGAGCTGAAGGATAAATGGCAACCCGGAATATCAAAAATACAATTTGGCATCATGCATCTGTTTTGGCTGGCAATGATTATCAATTTTTTCTTTTTTTTCCCGCCCAAAAATTTCATTCTCCCGATGGTACTGACTATTTTGTTCATTATAAATTGGATTGTATTTAAAAGTTTGAAAAAGCCGATAGAACGTATATTTATCCCTACAATAATTACAGCTGTGTCTTTTAATCTTTTAATGGGTTTAAATTTTTACCCCAATTTATTAAAGTATCAGGCCCCGTCACAAGCCGGGAAAATGGTTGCTGAAAACAAAATTACCAGGGATAAATTTTTCTACTATAATAAATCGAGTTATTCGTTATCCTTTTACGCACGAAGAAATACCCCTGCAGTGAGTTTAAACAATATTGCAAATTTAAAAAAAGGAAGCTGGATTTTTACTGACCAACAGGGCCTTGACAAGATAAAGAAAAAAGGAATTAAGTTTAACATGATAAAGGCCTTCCCTTCATTTAAAGCTACCGGCCTTAAACTCTTATTTTTATATCGTAAAACGAGGGAACAGCTCTTAAAAAAAGACTATTTAATTGAAATTGAGACATGACAAAAAAATGATATAAACCTAAAAGTCAGGTAAAAGCATTAGTGAGTGAAAATAAATAAGCAGTTTTGACCGAGGCTTTGAAATATATTTTCGATAAAATAGTATTTTTGTTTGAATAAATCCTGCAGATGTGAAAATAATTTCTATCATTATTCCCGCTTTCAATGAGGCATTAACCATTAAAATCATTTTGGAAAAAATAATTTCTGTTCAACTGATTCATAAAATACAGAAAGAGATCATTGTGGTGGATGACGCTTCAAAAGATACTACCGCCGGGCAAGTAGATGCCTTTTTGAAAAATCATCCGGAGGAAAACATTAAAATATTAAGGCAGGATGTTAATCAGGGGAAAGGGGCTGCCATACATCGCGGCATTGCCGAAGCCACCGGTGATTTTATTGTCATTCAGGATGCGGATACCGAATACAACCCGGAGGAATACAACATTTTGTTGCAGCCCGTATTGGATGGCTTTGCAGATGTGGTTTACGGCTCGCGTTTTGTGGGAGGTCAGCCACACCGGATTTTGTTTTTCTGGCATTCCATCGGGAACAAATTGCTCACAACCCTCTCCAATATGTTTACCAATCTGAACCTCACGGATATGGAAACAGGATACAAGCTGTTTCGTACCAATATGCTCAAGTCGTTGCTACTGAAAGAAAATCGTTTTGGCTTTGAACCTGAAGTAACGGCAAAAATCTCCAGGATATCCAAAGTAAGAATCTATGAAGTGGGGATATCCTATTACGGAAGAACCTACGATGAAGGGAAAAAAATCCTCTGGCGCGATGGCTTCCACGCTGTTTATTGCGTGTTGAAGTACAATATATTTGACAGGAAGGCCTTTAAATAATCCATGATAACGGAGACAAAAATGAAACCTTTGTTTTCTCTCCGGCTAATTTGAAGATGGAAATTTTTGGAGATGAAAAAAGAGAGATGATGAAGTTCGTCTATAAAAGAGAATTAACACTTATCCTGTTGTTGCTGGCAGCTTTTCTTTTGGTATCTGTTGTTATTATTTTTAATACGGAAAACAGTTTTGGAGGGGGCGACCCGTTTTCTCATTTTAAACTGGCCTATTGGGGATGGAAATACCCCAGGTTACTATTCGATAACTGGGGGAAACCGGTTTATACGATTCTGGTATCGCCCTTTGCTCAAATGGGGATGAATTTTGCCCGCCTGTACAACGTGCTAATGGGATTGCTTACCGCTTTTTTTGCATGGAAACTTTCCCGCAAGCTCAAACTTAACAATGCCTGGCTTGTGGTGCTGCTTGTGCTGTTTACCCCGATTTACTTCAGCCTTATGTTTGCCGCACTTACCGAAGTTACCTTCAGTATGTTGTTGGTGCTTTCGTT
>CAZRAW010000114.1:0-7374 GCA_964598065.1 uncultured Lentimicrobiaceae bacterium | reverse complement strand
TCATAAAAATTGTTTCCGGGCTTTACATTTTTGTCCATGTTGGCCGGATTAATGGCTTCTGTCATCTTTTTGCTTTCTTTTTTTTGTTGCCGGTTGCATGCCCCCAGAGCGACGGCAAATAACGCAATCAACAAGAATGATACATATTTTTTCATAGGTGTTTTTTTAAAATCCACGCAAAGTTAATAAAATCAACGATTACCATTGCCGGAAAGAGAAAATATTTCCGGATATAAGGAGAATAGTACTTGGATGGTCACCTCGTTTATGCGTTTTTTTGGTTAAGTTTTGGGTAAAAACTATTCCTAAAATTCCAGTTCCAGATTTAATTCATCTTTCAGCCGGTTAAGCTGCGGGTATTTCTTTGTCAGGACATCAAAGCGTTCGCGGTCGGTGTAGGCTTCTTTTTGCCGGGCATGGGAGTCCACGACGCCTTTTAGCGTAATCTGGTTGTTGTTCAATTCCTTTTTCAGATAATCCAGCAGGATATTAACATTCAGCTTGTCATCTTTAATGATACTGTTAGGAACGTGGTATTCAATTTTGAAATTTTCCTGTAGTACCGGATTTCCTTTGGCGAGGGTTAACACAAAACTTGGTGATCGTGTTTTATAGTTTTTGACAAAATCATCCCAGACTTTTTCTAACTGCTGCTGTGTAAATGCGTTGGCGATAATGGGTTCCGGTTCTCCCGTGTTTTTGGCATTTTTGGTTTTTAGTGCATTCAGAGTGTCTTTGATGGAAATATTTCTGATGGCGTTACTCTTACCGGAGGCCGGTCTAATCGTGGTTGTTTTGGTCTTTCGTTGAACGGGCATTATAGCGGGAGCATTGGCTTCCGGGATTTCCGGATTGTTTTTTACGGCAGATGTTCCCGCTGTTTCTGCCGTTTTGGGTTTGCCGGGAACTGTTGCATCCGCCGTTTTTTCGGGAGTAGTTGTGGTTTGTGGTTCCGGTTTAACCGGTTGCTGATAAATGTGCTGTGGGGCAGTGGCAGGCGGCTTTTGGTAAACGGATTTGCTCTCTGTGGAAGCGGTAATCTGCTCTGTATCATTCACCGCAGGCTGTCCTTTGCTCAGTGTGCTAAGTTGCGTCAGGGCAATTTCCACATGCAACCGTTTGTTGTTGCTGACTTTGTAATTCAGGTCGTACTGGTTGCAGGTGTCCAGCGCTTTAAACAAAAAATCTGTGCTGCATCGGGCTGCCTGCTGCCGGTAGCGGTTGTGCAAAGCCGGACTGGTTTGTAAAAGTTCTGCTGTTTGCGGATTTTTGGCCACGAGCAGTTTGCGGAAATGTTCATTTAATCCGCTTAGGAAATCCTGTCCGTCAAAGCCGTGTTGAAGAATTTCATCAAAAATAATGAGCAGAGTTGTGAAGTCGCCTTGCAGAATTGCTTCCGTAATCCGGAAATAGTATTCGTAATCGAGGATGTTCAGATTCTCAATGACATTTTTGTAAGTAATCTTTTTGCTGTTGTAGCTTACAATCTGGTCGAAGATGGAGAGGGCATCCCGCAGGGCTCCATCTACTTTCTGGGCGATGATGTGCAGCGCTTCTTCTTCTGCCTCAATATTTTCATTTTTTGCTACATAAGCGAGATAGCCGGCAATATCCGTCACGCTGATGCGCCTGAAATCAAAGATCTGGCAGCGCGAAAGGATGGTGGGGATAATTTTATGCCTTTCGGTGGTGGCAAGAATAAATTTGGCGTAAGCCGGCGGTTCTTCCAGTGTTTTTAAAAAAGCATTGAATGCAGCTGTCGAAAGCATGTGTACCTCGTCGATAATATAGACTTTGTATTTTCCGGTTTGCGGGGGAATGCGTACCTGGTTGACCAGCGCACGAATATCATCTACCGAGTTGTTGGAAGCGGCATCCAGCTCATGGATATTGAAGGATGTATTTTCGTTGAAAGCTTTGCACGACTCGCATTCGTTGCAAGGCTCGCCTTCGGGAGTCGGATTCAGACAATTAATTGTTTTGGCCATGATGCGTGCACAGGTGGTTTTCCCAACGCCCCGCGGCCCCGTAAAAAGAAACGCCTGAGCCAAATGGCCGGTAACAATGGCATTTTTTAAAGTAGAGGTAATGGCATCCTGCCCCACAACCTGCGCAAAGGTAGAAGGACGATATTTCCTCGCTGAAACAATGTAATTATCCATGAATAAAATTTTGAGCTTCAAAAATAAATAATTTTAGCCTTGGGAGTGAAGTTATTTAATATTAATGTGATTTTCGAGAGGAATATACTGGCTTTACGGAAAGTTATCCCGTAATACTAAAAAATCCGGACACTTTTCAGTATCCGGATTTCTTCATATCGTAAAATTGACGGCCTACGCTAACGAGCCGGCATGTTTTGAAATTTTTGATTTTAAATTACCGGCTTTGTTTTTGTGGATAATTTTCTTTTTAGCCAGTTTGTCAATCATTGCATAGAGCTTGGGCATTTGCTCAGCGGCTTCTTTTTTATCAGTTAACGACCTGAACGCTTTCACTGCATTGCGTACTGTTTTGGCATAGTAACGATTATGCACTCTTCTTGTTTCGTTTTGTCTGATTCTCTTGAGAGCTGATTTGTGATTAGCCATAATTCTAATTATTGTTTTACAATTACTTTTGGGGGTGCAAAATTAAATAAACTTTTTATATAAAAAAGTCTTTGCCCTGATTTTTGTGTTTATTGGGGTTTTATTTTTCCTGCGAGTACCGGTTCATCTTTCATCTCCATGTCATCGAGAATTACCGTGTAAAATACATTCTTTTCAAGACCTTGCTGCTTGATGATGACAGGAACGTAATGCTCGCCATAACCGGTGGCAAAGCCCCTCTCGTTAAATTGCTCTACCAATACGGTCTGTTCCCTGCCGATGAAGGATTTCCGATAGTTGAGTTTCATCTCATCGGAAAGGTTACGAATGATTTCAGAACGCCGGGTTTTTTCCTTTCCGGGAATCTGGTTGGGCATGCGCTCTGCCCGCGTTCCGTGCCTGACACTATACTTAAAAGTGTGGATGTGTCCGAATTGCAAACGTCTGGCCAGGGTAACACTTTCCTGAAAATCCTCTTCCGTTTCGCCCGGAAAGCCCACAATAATGTCGGTGGTGAGGTTGAATCCCGGATAACGCCGACGCAGTTCGCCGGCCATGTCTTCAAATAATCTGGCGGTGTACATACGCCGCATCTTCAGCAGGATATCCTCCGAACCGCTTTGCAGACAAAGATGCAAATGAGGTGTGAGCCGTGGATGGGCAAATAGCCGGAAGAAACTTTCGGTAAAACCGTCTGGTTCCATGGATGAAATGCGCAAACGAAAATCGCCGGGAATATTCAGAATGTTTTCTACCAGTTGTTCAAAATCAGTATTTTTATCCTGATATCGTCCGATATTGACTCCCGTGAGAACAACTTCTTTGTAACCGAAGGCAATAACCTGTTTTATGTTTTCATATACATCTTTTGCCGGACGGCTAATGGCGCGTCCCCTCACCTTGGGAATGATGCAAAAAGTACAGAAATTGTTACAGCCATCCTGGATTTTAATCAGGCTGCGGGTATGCAGCGTGTTGTCGGCGGCATCATAGTCAAACAAATTTTTCTCAAACCGGTCGGGCGCAGCGATTTCTCCCCCAAAATGGGCTTCCACGAGCGAGGTGATGGCCGTTTTGTGGTCATTGTCCACAACATAATCCACTTTGTCGCTTTTTTCTAACTGCTCTTTGAAGTTTGTAGCCATGCAGCCGGTAACAATTTTCAACGCTTTTGGATGCAGACGTTTCATTTGGTTCATCACCTGCTTCGACTTGTGGTCGCTTTGGTTGGTAACGGTGCAGGTGTTCACCACATACACATCTGCTTCCTCAGCGAAATCTACCACCAGATAGTTCATTTTGGCGAATTCGGATACCAGCGCATCGGTTTCAAACAGGTTGAGCCGGCAGCCGAGAGTTTTAAAAGCAATTTTTCTCATAATTTGTCAGGCGTTAACCGGATTTGGAACTTTTTTGGCTATTAGCTCTCCCTCCATGGAAAAGGGAACGGCACTCTGTATTTTAACTTTTACAAACTGCCCGATAAGATTTTTGTCGGTTGAGGCAAAACGGACGATAATTTTTCCTTCGGTAAGCGCAGAGAGATAATCGTTTTTGCGGTCTTTGCCTCTCACCAGCACTTCCACGGTTTTCCCGATAAGGCTTTGGTTATAAGTTAGCGAATGTTTCATCAATTCATCAGTAAGCATGTGATAGCGCACTTTTTTCACCTCTTTGGGGATGTCGTCTGCCCAGCGGGAACTAACAGCTCCCGGACGCGGTGAATACCGGGCGATGTAAGCCATGTTGTATTTAAACTCAGCAATGGCTTTCCGGGTATTTTCATTCTGTTCCTCCGTTTCGCCGGTAAAGCCCACAATAATGTCGGTGAACAGTGTGGCTTCCGGAATGAGCCTTCGGATAGTCTGCACGATGCGGCGATACTGCTGAACCGTGTGATTGCGGTTCATGTGCACCAGCATGGTATCATCGCCCGACTGAATGGGTAGATGAATCTGTTTGGCAAGACATGGGTATTGTGCAATAACTTCGATAACTTCATCGGTCATGTCGCGCGGATGGGGCGAGGTGAAATAGAGCCAGAATTTCTCCGGTGTGTGGTTCCCGAATTTGCCAATCATGCGCAGCAAACCGGCAAACGAAACCTCTTTGCCTTCTTTGTCCAGACCGTAGGAGTTGACATTCTGTCCCAGCAGGGTAATGCTTTTATAGCCTTTTTCCACGAGGTCTTTCAGCTCTTTCATTATTTCGCCGGAAGGCCTTGACACTTCCCGCCCGCGGGTGTAAGGCACGGCACAGTAAGTACAGAATTTGTTACAACCGTTTTGAATAGGAATATAAGCTTCATAGCCCGAACCATATTTGGGCGTGATGTGCCAAAACTCTTCAATGCCCTTTTCGGGATGCGATACGCTCTCTTTGCCGTTCGGCAGCACGACCTTGCTTAGACGAAATACAGCTTCATTACGGCTCTCTTTTTCGGAAAGTTCCATTTCCTGCCACTCTTTGTCCAGACTTTGCATGCCGGCAGGGGTAACAATGCCGTATTGCTGAATCATTTCCGGTAGTTCGGGAAGTTCGCTCATGGTGAAGACCATGTCGAATTGTTTCAGAAACTTTTCTCTGTCGGCAGGCAGCACGCATCCGGTAACAAAAGTGATAAGGTTTTTCTTGTTCTTCCATTTGTTCCATTTCTGAATCCGCGAATAAACCTTGTCGATGGCTTTCTGACGCACCGAGCAGGCAATCACACCCAGCAGGTTGGCTTCTTCCTCGCTGTCGGTGGGCACAAAACCCATTTTATCCAAAACTTTTTGGACTCTCTCACCGTCAGAGATATTCATCTGACATCCCAACTGTATGATATGGTATTTCATCCTGCCTGCATTATCCTTAATTCCAATTTTTTGCGTCTGATTTCCGGCATCAAAGTAGTATTGGTAAGCACCCGCCTGCCCGAAATCTTATAATATTGGTTTCTCATTTATTCTTTTGTTGTTAGTAAGTTAAACCTCCTGGCGCAGATAAAATTTTCGGGACTGCAAAAGTACATATTTTTTCTGCTACGAGGTTATTCGTAAAATAACGGCTAAATATTATTTTGGCTATTTGTTTGACAGCAAAGCGAATAACCATCATTAATGACCAGTGATTTTTACCCGTTTTAACTTCAATAAATTAACAGGATTAATCCCCAGTCCTGTTACATCTTTTTGCACGAAACGCAGCACTTCGTCGTAATACAAAATCACCACCGGCGCCTGCACCATTATCAGACTGTCCATTTTCCGGTACAATTTCCGGCGACTTTTGTTATTGGCCATCCGCAACGATTTTTCATACATCCTGTCGAAAACGGGACTCGAAAAATGGGTGTAATTTGGGCCGTTAGGGGTGAAGTTTTTCGAGTAGAAAAGCGACAGGTAATTCTCTTCATCCGGGTAATCGGCTATCCACGATGCTCTGAAAAACGGCAGCTTGGCCTGTGCTTTCATTTCGCGCATACTCCCCGCCGGCATCACATTGATGTGTGCATCAAAACCCACATCATCCAGCCGTGCCTGTACATACTTGCACAGATCAACATAGGCCGAAGTGGTTACCAGTGTTATGGGAGGCACGGGATGACCGGGACCGAAACCAGCCTCCGTTAGCAGTTTTCTTGCCTTTTCGGGATGAAAGCTGTACCCATAATCGGCATGTGCATTAAAAGCCGGCAGTCCGGGTGGAATAATACCTTTGTTTCCCGGAATACCAATTCCATTGCGCAGATATTTTATCATTTTTTTTCTGTCAAAAGCGTAATTGATGGCCTGTCGCACGGCTTTCAGCCGCAACGGGCTGTTTTTCACGATTTTCAGATTCGTGTCCACCAAAATACCGAGATATTCCGTGTTTAGATAAGGCGATTTCAGCATTTTTATGCGATGGCGAAATTTGCTCCGCAATTTTCCGGTGCGCGTCAGCAGTTCATCTTTGTAAGATGGGTCGATGCCGGAGATGAAATCCAGCTTTCCTTTGGAGAACTCCAGAAATGCTGTCATCTTATCCCGCAGAAAAGAGATGGAAACCGCATCGAGATAGGGCAACCGGTGGCCTGCTTTGTCGCGTTCAAAATAATCCGGGTTTTTCTGTAATACCATTTTTACACCTTCCACCCAGTTTTTCAGAAAAAACGGACCGGTACCTACCGGATGTTTCCGGAATTCATTTCCGTAAAAAGTAACGGCTTCGTGCGGTACCACTGCACAATACTGCATAGTTAGAATACCGAGAAACGGCGTAAAAGGATATTTTAACCTGATTTGCAGGGTGGTATCATTTATCGCACGGAAAGCTTTTCCCGTTGTGGTGTCGGCTACATCATCAAAAACCCAGCTCCCCGGCGATGCGGTTTTCGGGTTGGCAAGCCGCTGAAAACTATACACAAAATCGGCTGCTGTTACTCTGCGCTTTTTCCCGTGAAAAACGGGGTCATCATGAAAAAAGACATCTTTTCGCAGGAAAAAAGTATAAGTTTTGCCGTCGGGTGAGATTGTCCAGCGCCGGGCAATGGCCGGCCGCACATGCAGACTGTCGTCTAACTGCACCAGTCCGTTATAAAGCTGGTTACACACCCAGATATGCGGCAAATCGCGGGCAAAAGCCGGGTCCAGGTTGACCAGTCCGGCACTTTCGTTGTAACGGAAAATCATCTTATCGGGATGCCGGTGTGCCTGCCGGTTGCAGGAAACCAATCCCGTTAGTAAGACACCCAAAAACAAAAGAAACAGTTGCCGCACACGCATGGTAACAATAGATTTTTGGCTAAGATAAGACAATC
>CAZRAW010000113.1:0-7409 GCA_964598065.1 uncultured Lentimicrobiaceae bacterium | reverse complement strand
AATCGTTCAACAACATTTATATCAACGACCCCGTATTGTATGATGAAATAAAAACCTATATTCAACGGATAGCTCCCGACAAAAAAGAAATTATTAAGCTTTATAAGGGACACGAACCCATATTCGAACATTTTCATGTCGATAAACAGATAAGAAATTCTTTTGGTAAAAATGTTACCATTAAAAGCGGCGTTTATCTCATCATCGAACACACCGAAGCTCTGCATGTTATTGACGTAAACAGCGGACATCGTGTTAACAAAAATAATTCCCAGGAGCAAAATGCGCTGGCCACTAACATGGAGGCGGCTACCGAAATAGCCCGCCAGCTGCGTCTGCGTGATATGGGCGGTATTATTGTTGTCGATTTTATCGATATGCATGAATCCAAAAACAGGCATACCCTTTTTGAACATCTCAAAACAGAAATGTCCAAAGACAGGGCTAAGCATACAATTCTTCCTCCTTCAAAATTCGGACTTATCCAGATAACACGGCAGCGTGTACGACCCGAAATGTCTGTTTCTGTGGTGGAGAAATGCCCCGTCTGTAATGGTACAGGCCAGATTAAATCCAGTATTAGCGTCATTGATGACATTGAAAACAATCTGGAGTACCTGCGTCTCGACCAAAATGAAAAAGGACTGACCCTTGGCGTGCATTCCTACATTTATACTTACCTTACCCACGGTCTGATTTCCAAACGGCTCAAGTGGCTTTTGGAATATAAGCAGTGGGTTAAGCTTAAGGAAATGAAAAATTACCACATGCTCGAATTTCATTTTTTCGACAAGAATGGTAATGAGTTGACACATTAAAAAAAGCCGGCCAAAAAGCCGGCTTTTTTTATTGACATTGTTTACATCAGGTATCGGGAGTTCTCAATATGTACGCTTAAAACAGGAATGGGAGAATGGTTAACCATTTGTGCCGCATAGGGGCCCAGCCAAAGGTTAGCTGTAGTTGTTTCCTGTTCGGTCATTATGGAAATCAGGTTGGCGTTTACTTTTTTGGCATAATCCAGCACCTCGTCGGTAATATTACTGACATCAAGGTAAACAATGCGGTAACGAACCTCGTTTTCTTTCAGATAGTTTTCTGCTTGTGCAACATAATTCTTAATGCGTAAGCGGACGTCGTTCTGGGGGGAAGTATATACGCCGAGAACATGAATTTCCGCATCAAAATATTTAGCAAGCAAAGCGGTTATGGGAAGTTTCTGACGGGTTATTTTGGTGCTATCAAGCGGCATAACAATAGTTTTGAGGTCTTTGTTTGAGTCCACCCCCGTCCTGATGGTGATAATGGGAAGCTTGCTGGCAGAAACAATGCGGTTGGCGTTACTGCCAATCCAGAATTCCTCAAACCCCGATGAACCATGGGTTCCAATCACTATAAGAAAGGCATTCACCTCTTTGGCAACATTACAAATCACTTTATAAACTTTGCCCTTTTCCATGTGGAAATCAATGTCGGTGTCGGTTGCTAATTGCGGGCGATATTTTTCAATAAGCTCTTCGAATCGTTTTTGAACTTCAGTGCGGAGATTATCAGGTTCCACGGAAAATATTTCTTTGGAATAGTCCAGATGATTGGCCCAAACCATGGTGATTCCGGCATGTGCTTTACGAGCAATAATGACGGTATGTTCAAGTGCATTCATAGAGCAATCGGAAAAGTCGATCCCAACAACAATTTTTTTACTCATAATATCTGGTTTTAAGACTATCTATTTTGGAATTCGAATGTCATCTTTTATCTCCCATGCCAGCGGATAGACTCGTTTTATTTTTGCCAGAAAACGAATAGCATCCAGGCGTGTTCTGAAGTCGCCCACACGCACCCTGTAGTAGGGCTCATTAAAAGTAATGTAGCCGGGGACATTGAATATTTTCTCGAAGTTATCACGAATAATCAGTGCTTTGTCCAATGCCGTATTCCCTGATTCTTTGTAAATCTGAATCCGGTATCCCGGAATGACGGGAAATTTTTTGTTTTGTAAAACGTGTAGTTTTAACAAGGTGTCAATGCGTGCATCCCCAATAAAATCATTATGGACTATTTGCAAACTGTCCTGAGCAAAAAGGGCGCCTGTTATCAATAAAAACAGGGTTAAAACAAAAATCTTTTTTCTTTCTCTCTCTTTTTTCATTCTTTTCTCTGTTAACTATTCATCTTCATCATCATAATCCATAGAGCGCAGACTCAAAACCGGAATTTTTGCATTGTTGATAAGCTGCTGCGCATAGGGTCCCAAAAAACGGTTTGCCGTGGCGGTTCCCTGCTCGGTCATAATAGCAATTAAATCAATATTTTTTTTCCGAGCATAAGTTAAAATTCCCGAAACTACATTAGTTGCCTCCACTTCTTCGATCTCAAAATTCACCGTCCGGTCTTTTAGGAAATCGACAGCTTCTTTTGCAAATCTTTCAATCCGGTTACGAATAACGCTGAGCGGTGTGTTATATATTTTAAGTAATTGTATGGTTGCCCCAAAATCCTGCGCCAGATTCGCTGTAAAAGGTAGTTTCTCATTTGTTTCAAGCGAGCTGTCGAGTGGTAAAAGAATCTGTGAAACAACTTCCGTAATTTGGTAGCTGCTATTCACGGTAATTACCGGGCATGGCGCTGTGGTGGTGATACGATAGGCATTGCTGCCAATCCAAAACTCTTCGAAACCGGTAACGCCGTGCGTGCCGGTGAATATAAGCTCGGCCTTCAGGCGACGGGCAATCTTGGCAATTTCCTGATAAATTTTCCCTTTTCCAAGGTACATGTCAAACGAAATTTCCGAATACCGGGAAGTATAATCATCAATAATATTTTTCAGGTAATTTTTCTTTTCAATACGCAACTCTTCATCGATAGTATGGATAAGACTGTCGGCAGGCCGTGAGTTATCAACCCAAACGAGACATACCGTGGCTTCCAGCTTTTTGGCGTAAACCAAAGCATAATCCAAAGCATGGATGGCATTCTTTGAAAAGTCGAAAGCAACAACTAATGTTTTCATCATTTATAAACTTTGGTTACCGCACAAAGTTACAACACAATTTCATTACAAAATGTGTGTGTCTGCTAATTTACTAAAAATTTGCGAATTCACAGGGGCACAATCTTTGTCTCGACAAGCTGGTTTCCGTTAAATAATTTTAAAATCACTGCTGTTTTGGTAACCGGAGGAAAAGCTTTGGATAAATCCACGTATTTTTGCACAGAGAAAATCAAACAAAATTGAAACAGACTTTCACCAAAGAGGAACGACTTCACGAGAAGAAGTTACTGGAGCGACTTTTTAAAGATGGGAAATCTTTTTTCACCTTTCCTTTCAGGGTGTTTTTTTCCCCTCTCAAAACAACCTCCCGTTATCCGGCCAAGGTGTTGGTTTCTGTTCCAAAACGGAATTTTAAAAGAGCCGTTGACCGCAACCGTATCAAGCGACTTGTGCGGGAAGCTTATCGGCGCAACAAATATATTCTGTGTCCGCCCGGCAAAAAAGCCGGCTGTATCCATCCGCAACTTATCGGGTTGATATTTATAGCAAAGGTCCACTTGGATTATGTGGAGGTGGAAAGGAAAATAATCCTAATTTTGCAGCAATTACTTGAAAAAAATGAGCAGGTTACTGAGTAAGTTTTTTATTTTATTAATTAGGGTTTATCAATACACCTTATCGCCTTTCATTGGTCGCTCTTGTCGCTATACGCCAACCTGCTCCGCTTACAGCGTGGAAGCTATCAAAAAACACGGGCCTTTTAAAGGCGGCTGGATGGCATTGAAAAGAATTCTTTCGTGTAACCCATGGGGTGGAAGCGGTTACGACCCTGTTCCCTAAAACATTATTTGATCATGGTAAAAAAACATATTTTATTATTAGGCCTTTTTTTGCTGGCCGTAGTTGGGCTGAGAGCCCAGGATTACAACAATTTTAAAGTTGCAAAAAGCATTGAGATTTTTTCCAGTGTGCTGAACCAGCTCAACCTTAACTATGTGGATACGATTCATCCGGTGCAGCTGACCCAAACGGCCATCGAAGATATGCTGGGAAAGATGGACCCCTACACGGTTTATGTTCCCGAAAAGGATATGTCCGATTTTAATTTAATGCTTAGTGGTATTTATGGCGGCATTGGCTCCATGATTCAGAAGCAGGGAGATTATGTGGTTATTACTGAACCTTATAAGGGTTTCCCTGCACAAAAAGCCGGATTAAAGGCGGGAGATAAAATCATTGCCATTAACGGAAAACAGGCTAAAGGCATGTCTTCGTTGGCCGTAAGTAAACTGCTGAAAGGCGATCCGGGATCATCTTTTCATCTTACCATCAGGCATTTTGGTGCAGATAAAGACACAACGTTATCCTTAACCCGCGAACAAATAACGATTCCTAATGTTCCGTATTACGGTGTGGTAGGCGGTGATATCGGTTACATCCGGCTCACCCAGTTTAGTCCTAATGCAGCCAACGATGTGCGTAACGCTTTCATTGCCCTGAAAAAAAACCATGACATTAAAGGTGTTATTCTTGATTTACGTAACAATGGCGGCGGTTTATTAAACGAAGCGGTTAAAATTGCCAATATTTTTGTTAAAAAAGGGCAGACCATCGTTACCACAAAAGGTAAGCTTGCGTCGAACAATCAGGTTTATAAAACGCCAGGGCCGGCCATTGACCGTAAAATCCCCCTTGCTGTTCTGGTAAATGCAAATACAGCTTCCGCTTCGGAAATTGTTTCGGGTTCCATGCAAGATCTTGACAGAGGAGTTATCATCGGCCAGCGGACATTTGGGAAAGGGCTGGTACAAAACACTGTTCCTTTGCCTTATGGAGGTAAAATTAAAATTACCATCGCAAAATATTATATACCCAGTGGCCGCTGTATCCAGGCTATCGATTATTTAAACGGCCGTCCGATAAGAGTGCCCGATTCGCTGACACACATATTTAAAACAGCCGATGGGCGGACAGTGAGAGATGGTGGCGGAATAAAACCCGATATCATTATGAAACCTGTTGTGTTTAGTCAGGTATCAGCCGATTTGTATGCACAGAACTATATTTTCGATTTTGCCAATATATTTTATCTGCATCATAAAACCATTGCTCCGCCAATGAAATTCCGTATCAGCGATTCTACTTTTAATCAATTTAAGAAATTTGTGCTTGATAAAGGCTTTAGTTACAAAACCGAAACCGGCTCTTTGATTGCACGGCTCAGACAGAGCGCCAAAAGAGAAAACTATTTTAAAGCTTTGGAACCAACCATCGACAGTCTGCAAAAGGAACTTAAAGCCGAAAAGAAAAAAGATATCAACAAACATAAAAAAGAGATAGATGAAATGCTCCGTGTGGAAATAGCTACCCGCTATTATTACCAATGGGGAAAAACAGCTGCAACTTTAGTAAATGATGATGAGGTAAGCAAAGCCGTAGCCGTTTTGAAAAACAAAGCTTTGTACAAGTCCATTTTGTCCGGGAAACAGGAAAAAAAGAAAACAAAATAATACCTATCTTGCACCGCTTGTTTAAGAAAGGGCTTCTATGGCAATCGGCACAAAAGATATTTTCCGGCAAATATACCTTTGGACACTGATTCTTATTGCTGTCTCACTACCGCTTTCAAAATATTTCATGAGTGTGGGCTCTTTTTTGCTGTTGGCTTTGTGGCTTTGGTCTGATTTTCAAATTAGTGTGGCAGCCCGCTTTTTCAAACAAAAAGGTATCATCAGAGGGTTTTTCATTTTGGTGAAATACTTGTGGACGCTGGCAAAAGAGAGTAGTGTGGAAAAAACAAAAATTTTTCTGCACAACAAAGCTGCCATAGTCTTTGCGTCTGTTTTCCTTCTGAGCATAGCAGGGCTGGTGCTCACGGCTAACTTCGATCATGCTACCAAAGACCTGCGTATTAAGTTGCCATTAATATTGTTTCCGTTGGTTTTTTCCAGCTCCGAAAAAATTGACGCCCGTGGTTTCCGTAAATTAATGTTGTTTTATATTGCTGCCCTGCTGGTGGGAACACTGATCGGAAGCTATAAGCTCTTTACCGGAAATTATATTAATGTTCGTGAATTTTCACCTTTCATTTCTCCCGTCAGGTTTGGTTTGAACATCAGTTTCGTCATTCTAAGCCTCGGTTTTTTTGTGATAAAAGACAGGAGCTTCAGCGGTAAACAGAAGCTTTTTTTGAGTATACTGATAGTCTGGTTTGTTTGGTTCTTGATAAAAATGGAATCGGTTACCTCCCTGAGTCTGTTGCTAATTATTGTGTTGGGAATACTAATTTACATGGAATTTCAAACAGAAGAACTTTGGCTGAGAACAGCTATTATGTTGGTGGTTATTCTGATTCCTGCAGGTTCATATTTTTATTTGAAAAAAGAAATTGCGCACATGACCCATGTACCCGCCGATGCTTTGAAAAATCCGGTTCGGTACACCTCCCTGGGTAATGCTTATGTTTTCGATACAACTCATTTTGGCATTGAAGATGGCCGTTATGTTGGAGCCTATCTTTGTATTCCCGAACTAAAGCAGGCCTGGAACAAACGTAGCAGTATAAAGTTCAACGGAACGGACAAAAACGGAAGTCCCATAAAATACACGTTGATACGCTACATGACTTCAAAAGATCTACACAAAGATGCTGCCGGGGTCAGACAACTTACAGAAAAAGATATTGAAAACATTAAACAGGGAATTGCCAATTTTCAATATGTAGCACATCCGGGACTACACAGCCGATTGCTAATGATGGTAAAAGGATGGCAGGTATTTCGGAAAACCGGAAACGCCGGAGGCAGCTCTGTTTTGCAGCGTTACGAATTTTTGCGGGCTGCCGTAATACTCATTCGACAAAATTTCTGGACCGGCGTGGGAACAGGCGATTTAATAGAAACCCTTGGTGAGCAGTATCGTTTAATGCATTCGGGTATGGGGAAATATTACGGCTTTATTGCCCACAACGAATACGCAGATACGTTTGTGGCTTTTGGCGTTTTCGGTTTTCTTTATTTCCTTTTTGCACTGGTATACCCACCTTTGAAAACGCATAGTTTTAACGACTATTTCTTTGTTGTTTTTTACACTATTATGCTCCTTTCCATGCTCTCTGACGACACGCTGGAAACCCATGCAGGGTTGACATTATTTGCATTTTTCTTATCTCTGCTAATGTTTGGAAAAGAAAAACCGGAAAAATTATTGATTCATGAAAAGGAAGAATAATTCCGGAATAGTGTTTAAGGGTTTGTTACGAAATAAGTTCTCCGAATTAGGCGAAGTTATTTTGTTCGATAACGAGGCAAAAAATGCAGGCATAGCAAAGCTACGGCGAGGCTTTTTAACGAAGTTAGCGGGCAAAAGAATGAGTATAAACGGAGTAGTTGTTTCTTAACAAGCCCTAAGGGTT
>CAZRAW010000112.1:0-7413 GCA_964598065.1 uncultured Lentimicrobiaceae bacterium | reverse complement strand
ATCTGCTGAAAGCCAAACAAGATGGCGTGGACATCAGAGGCTACTTTGTGTGGTCCCTCACTGACAATTTTGAATGGGACAAAGGCTATCGACCACGGTTTGGCCTAATCTATATCGAATACAATAACAACCTGAAAAGAGTTATGAAAGATTCCGGTTACTGGTTCATGCATTTTCTGAAATAAGACGCTGTGTCACATTTCCGACCTTGTTAAATTCGGAAAATACAATCTGCATTTCTATAATTGCCTTAAGGACAAAATGGCATTCCATTCCTTTGGCATGGGGTTTGATTCTGCCTCAATCATAAAAATCCAAAAACAAAAGTACAGAAGATATGACGACACAAAAAGGAAAAATCGATATCCAGACAGAAAACATCTTTCCCATCATCAAGAAATTTCTTTACTCTGATCATGAAATTTTTCTCAGAGAACTTATTTCCAATGCAGTGGACGCTACACAAAAGCTCAAAATACTTTCCTCCATGGGGAAATTTAAAGATGATTTGGGCGATTTGACTATCCGGGTTGAGGTGGACAAAAAGAACAAAACACTCACCGTTAGTGACCGCGGTATTGGCATGACAGCCGAAGAGGTGGATAAATACATCAACGAAATTGCCTTTTCAAGCGCCGAAGAGTTTGTGAAAAAATTTAAAGCCAAATCTGAAGCTGAACTAAATGCTATCATTGGCCATTTCGGACTTGGATTTTACTCCTCGTTTATGGTTTCAGACAAAGTGATCATCAATACGAAAACCTACAAAAAAGGCGGTAGTACCAAAGCCGTTCGCTGGGAGTGTGACGGAAGTCCGGAATATACCATGGACGAATCCGACAAAAAGGATCGCGGAACGGAAATAATGTTGCATATCAGTGATGAGAACAAAGAATTTCTCGAAGATTATCGCGTGGAAGAGCTGCTGAAGAAGTATTGTAAATTTCTTCCCGTTCCCATTCAGTTTGGTATGGAAACCATTTTTGAACCTGTTGAAGGCGAAAAAGACAAAGATGGCAATCCCAAAACCAAAGAAGTTAAACGACCGAAAATTATCAACAACCCCGACCCTTTATGGAAAAAATCACCATCAGATGCCAAAGAGGAGGAATACAAAGCCTTTTATCGTGAACTCTATCCTATGAGTTTTGAAGAGCCATTGTTTCATATCCATCTGAACGTGGATTATCCTTTTAACCTGACCGGTATTTTATATTTTCCTAAAGCCAAAAAAGATTACGAATTGCAGCGCAATAAAATTCAGCTTTACAGCAACCAGGTTTTTATTACTGACTCGGTGGAAGGTATTGTTCCTGAATTTCTCACACTGCTGCACGGAGTGATTGATTCTCCCGATATTCCACTGAATGTAAGCCGGTCGTATCTGCAAAGCGACCAGAATGTAAAAAAAATATCCGGATATATCACCCGGAAAGTGGCTGACAAACTGTCTGAGCTTTTCAAAGCCGACCGGAAAATTTTTGAAGAAAAATGGGACGATATCAAGGTTTTTATTGAATACGGCATGATTTCCGAGCCGAAATTCTATGATAAAGCCGAAAAATTCGCCCTGCTGAAAAATACCGATGGCAAATATTTCACGCTGGACGAATACAAAGCTGAAATTGAAAAAACTCAGAAAGGCAAAGATAAAAAGCTGATTTATCTCTATGCCACCAACATTGACGAACAGTACACCTATATCCAAAATGCCAAAGAGCGCGGCTATGATGTACTGCTGATGGACGGCATACTGGACCCCCATTTTATCAACTCGCTGGAACAAAAGCTCACCGACTCCTCCTTTGCACGTGTAGATTCAAATACCATAGACAAACTGATTGTAAAGGAAGAAGAAGCACCATCGAAATTAGATGACAAACAAAAAGAGAAAATTAAAGCTGCGTTTGAACGGAATATTGACAAAAAACAATTCGAGGTGAGTTTTGAGAACCTGAGTGAATCGGAAATGCCCGTAACCATCATCCAGAATGAGTTTATGCGCCGGATGAAAGATATGGAAGCCATTGGTGGCAGTCCCATGATGGGCATGGGAAGCCTTCCCGACACTTTCAATCTTGTTATCAACGCAAACAACAAACTCATCAGTAAGATTCCGGAACTGGACGATGAGAAAAAAGCAGATGAACTTATTCGTCAGATATACGATTTGGCACGCCTTTCCAAAAATCTGCTGAAGGGAAAAGATTTGGATAAATTTGTAAAAAGAAGTGTAAAATTAGTGAATTAAATACAGTATTCAAACGTTTGCAAAGCATGGAGAAACATCAGCCTGCATCTTTTCTTTTTTATGAAAATACAGACTTACCGCTGATAAAGCGACATACGGTAAATTAAAAAAATAGTACATTAGCACAATATTTGAAACAAATGAAGAAATCCTGGATAATTATTATAGTAATAGCTGTTGTTCTTTTCCTCATGTACGGATGGGTTAGCAATTCTTACAATGAAATGGTCAGCAAATCGGAAGCCGTAAAAGCGCAATGGTCGCAGGTAGAAAACGTTTACCAGCGCCGCGCCGACCTTATTCCCAATTTGGTAAGTACTGTTAAAGGCTATGCCACCCACGAAAAGGAGACTCTGGAAGGCGTTGTCGAAGCCCGGGCTAAAGCCACTTCGGTAACTATCGATGCTAATCATCTTAACCCTCAGGCGCTCCAACAGTTTCAGAAGGCTCAGGACGGGCTTTCGCAGGCATTATCGCGACTCATGGTTGTGGTTGAGCGCTATCCCAACCTGAAAGCCAACCAAAATTTTCTGGAGCTACAGGCGCAATTGGAAGGAACGGAAAACAGAATTGCCGTTGAGCGTCGCCGTTTTAACCTGGAAACCCAGGCTTACGATGTTTATATTAAACTATTTCCAGGGAATATCTTAGCCGACGTGTTCGGATTCACTGAAAAACCCTATTTCAAAGCAGAAAAAGGTGCTGAAATAGTGCCAAAAGTAAAATTTTAACCAAAAGAAAGGGTAAAAACTATGAGTCCTACAGCAAAAAGGTTCTTCACCAAAGAAGAACAGGACCGAATTATGAATGCTATTCTCAATGCGGAGCTGGACACATCGGGTGAAATCAGAGTTCACATCGAATCGGTTTTTAAAGATGATGTTATGGATCGTGCTACATTCATCTTTAAAAAATTAAAAATGCACCGGACGGAACTGCGCAACGGCGTTTTATTCTATCTCGCCGTTAAAAGCCGTAAGTTTGCCATTATCGGCGATATAGGCATAAACAAAGAAGTTCCCAAAGATTTTTGGAACGATATCAAAGAAAAGATGGCGGAATATTTCAAAGAAAACAAATTTACAGAAGGCCTTATTTTCGGCATCTCGGAAACAGGTGCCCATCTTAAGAAACATTTTCCCTACCATCTGGATGACATTAATGAATTATCCGATGACATATCTTTTGGTAAATAGCACGAAACAGGACAACAGCAAATGAAAAAAATTAAAATCTCCGGTCTGGTCTTCTTGGTACTGCTGCTTTTGGCCGGACGGCTCATGGCATCGGATATTCCGCCAAGGCCTAATCCGCCACGGCTGGTCAACGATTTTGCCGGAATACTTACTCCGCAGCAGCAGCAAAGCCTTGAATATTCGTTACGTTATCTGAACGACACCACTTCCAACCAGATTGTTGTGGTTACGGTAAAATCGCTCAACGGCATGTCGCCCGATATGTTTGCCACCGAGCTGGGACAAAAATGGCATGTAGGCCAAAAGAAATTTGATAACGGCATTGTCGTTCTCGTAAAACCCAAATACGGCAATAGTCGCGGACGTGCTTTTATTGCCACAGGCTACGGCTTAGAGTCAGTTATTCCCGATGCCACCGCAAAAGAAATTGTAGAATATGAGATGATCCCCAGTTTTCGAAAAGGCGATTATTACGATGGTATCCGGAAAGCTACCACTACACTGATGAAACTGGCGTCCGGTGAAATCAGCGCCAAAGGATACAACAAGATTCACAAGAGGGGTCCTCCTCTTGCCGGCCTTATACCTATTTTGGTGATTATCCTTATTTTCATTCTTATCCGTGTTAGCAATGCCCGATCGTACAGCGTAGGGAAAGGCACCTCTTTCTTTACCGCTTTTCTGCTGGGCAGTATGCTCGGTGGTAGTTCTCATTCGGGAAGCTGGAATGATTTCTCAGGCGGAAGCTCCGGAGGCGGCTTTGGAGGCGGTTTTGGTGGCTTTGGCGGAGGAAGTTTCGGCGGCGGCGGAGCCGGAGGAAGTTGGTAGTTTATTTCCAAAAATTCCAAATCAATTTTTTTAAAATTAACATGCTTATCTCTTGAGCCTTAAGATAAAAATCATATCTTTGCAGCCAATTTTTTTGAAAAGGATTCCGTAAAATGATAAACATAACACTACCGGATGGTTCCGTGAAGCAAGTTGCCAAAGGCAGCACCGCTTTGGATATAGCCCGCCAAATCAGCGAGGGGCTTGCCCGTAATGTGTTGGCAGCCAAGGTAAATGGTCAAGTGGTTAACGCTACCATGCCCATTGAGCAAGATGCAGAATTGCAGATTCTGACCTGGAACGATCAGGAAGGAAAAGCTACCCTGTGGCACTCCTCGGCACACCTTATGGCCGAAGCCATCGAATTGCTTTATCCCGGTGTGAAGTTCGGTATTGGTCCCAATATCGAAAATGGGTTTTATTACGATATGGATTTCGGCGATTATGATATCTCTGAAAAGGATTTTCCCAAAATTGAAAAAAAAATACTGGAACTTGCCCGGGAGAAACAGCAATTTGTTCGCAAAGAGGTCTCCAAAGCAGATGCAAAAGCCTATTTCAAACAAAAAGGGGATGAATATAAGCTGGAGCTGATTGAAGATTTGGAAGATGGAGAAATCACTTTTTACGAAAGTGGTCATTTCACCGACCTGTGCCGCGGTCCACACATTCCTGACACCGGCTTTATCAAAGCTGTAAAGTTAATGAAAGTGGCCGGCGCTTATTGGCGGGGAGACGAAAACAGAAAACAGCTTACCCGTATTTACGGGATCACCTTCCCAAAAAATAAGGAGCTGACCGAGTATCTAAAATTGCTTGAGGAAGCCAAAAAAAGAGACCATCGCATATTGGGAAAAGAGCTGGAACTCTTTACATTCTCACAAAATGTTGGCCTGGGCCTTCCCCTGTGGCTGCCCAAAGGCGCTCAGCTGAGAGAGTTGCTGGAACAATATCTGAAAAAAGTACAAAAGGCAGCCGGGTATCAGCCGGTGATTACACCACATATCGGCAATGTAAATCTTTATAAAATTTCGGGGCACTACCAGAAATACGGCGAAGAGTCGTTTAAGACTATCAAAACACCGGTGGAAGGTGAAGAGTTCTTTTTGAAACCCATGAACTGCCCCCACCACTGCGAAATTTATAAATCAAGCCCGCACTCATACAAAGAGCTTCCCATCCGATATGCCGAATTTGGTACCGTTTACCGTTATGAGCAAAGTGGGGAGTTGCACGGGCTGACAAGAGTAAGAGGTTTCACACAGGATGATGCGCATATTTTCTGTACGCCCGACCAGATTAAGACAGAGGTCAACGGCGTTATTGATATCATTGAAAAAATATTTACCGCACTGGATTTCAATGATGTGATTATTCAAATCTCACTTAGGGATACTGACCATTCGGAAAAGTATATCGGTTCGGATGAAAACTGGGAAAAAGCGGAAAGAGCCATTACCGAAGTTGCCAAAGAACGTCATTTAAACACCATAACCGAATACGGTGAAGCCGCTTTTTACGGTCCGAAAATGGACTTTATAGTGCGTGATGCTATCGGCCGCAAATGGCAGCTCGGTACCATTCAGGTAGATTACAACTTGCCTGAGCGGTTTGATTTGACTTATGTGGGTGCCGACAACAAGAAACACCGTCCGGTAATGATTCACCGGGCGCCTTTCGGTTCCATGGAACGTTTTGTAGCTGTTCTGATCGAACATTGTGCCGGTAACTTTCCGCTGTGGCTAACGCCTACACAAGCTATTATCCTGCCCATTAGCGAAAAATATACCGCATACGCCAAAAAAGTATTAAATTTGCTGTCGTATTTGAACATACGCGCCGAGATTGACGACCGGAGTGAAAAAACGGGAAGAAAAATCAGGGATGCTGAAATGAAGAAAATACCCTATATGCTGATTGTGGGAGAAAAGGAAGAAGAGAGTGAAACGGTTTCGGTAAGAAAGCACAAGGAAGGCGATACAGGGATTATGAGTATTGAAGTATTTGCAGAAAAAGTAAATAAAGAAGTAAACGATTTAATGAATATTAACCAATAATAAGGAGGATAAAAAAATAGCTAAATTCAGAGGAAGAGGAAGACGCCCCAGGTATGTAAAAAGGGAAGACCCTAACAGAATTAACGGGCGTATTACCGCACCCATTGTTAGGTTGGTAGGCGATAACGTTGAAACCGGGATTTTTCAATTGCGTGAGGCACAGGCCAAAGCAAATGAACTTGAACTTGATTTGGTGGAGATTTCTCCCAAAGCCAATCCGCCTGTTTGTAAAATAATGGATTATAAAAAATACCTTTACGAACAGAAAAAGAAACAAAAAGAAATTAAAGCCAAAACGGCTAAAGTGGTTTTAAAAGAAATCAGGCTCGGTCCCAACACGGACGACCATGATTTTAATTTTAAATTAAAACATGCCACCAAATTCTTGCAGGATGGCGCTAAAGTCAAGGTGGACGTATTTTTTAGAGGAAGGTCAATTATTTATAAAGATAAAGGAGAATACATCTTATTACGCTTTGCCCAGGAGTTAGAAGATTACGCCAAAGTGGAACAACTTCCAAAGCTTGAAGGAAAGCGGATGATAATGATATTATCAGCTAAAAAAACAGATAAAAAATCAAATTAAAAACTACATATATTAACCATTAAAAAATCATTTTGTGCTATGCCAAAAATGAAAACGAAATCCGGTGCAAAGAAGAGATTCGTGCTGACAGGTTCCGGTAAAATTAAAAGGAAACATGCGTACAAAAGTCACATTCTGACGAAGAAGTCAACCAAGCGTAAACGTAACTTAACTTACTTTACGATTATTGACAAAGCCGATGAAAAGAACATTCGTCGCATGATTCTAGGGTAATCAAATCAATTATTTAATCTTGTTATAGCCAGAGAAGTTTCCCGGCAAGGTATCGGGAGCGCTATAACGGAAAAATTTAAAAAAATGCCAAGATCAGTTAATACTGTTGCGTCAAGAGCGCGCAGAAAAAAGGTAATGAAAGAGGTCAAAGGACAATTTGGCCGCAGAAAAAATGTTTGGACGGTTGCGAAAAACGCTTACGAAAAAGGCTTATCTTATGCCTACCGTGACAGACGAACCAAAAAACGTAATTTCCGTGCA
>CAZRAW010000111.1:0-7453 GCA_964598065.1 uncultured Lentimicrobiaceae bacterium | reverse complement strand
AGCATTATCACGGAAACCATTTAAAAAGAGATGGGGATGTAAAACTCAGGCAGATATCAGTGACTAATCAACGTTTTATACCCTTCGTACCGGGCGAAAATATCTTTTACAAAATCATAAGTCTCCCATCCGCGCATATACCCGTTGCGTACCACCGGGTCGTGGTAATATTTTTTCTCTGACAGGTGCAGCACAAAATAGTCCACATTATTTGTCCATACATTCGGGTTCTTCCCGTATTTTTTCGCCAAACGACGGGCATCTAAAATATGTCCCAATCCACCGTTGTAGGAAGCCAGCACAAACTTTATCCTTTCCACTGAATCGGTAATGGTTTTCGGCAGTTGGCTTTCAAAAGATTTCAGCAGCCGCACGCCGGCATTAATTTGCGCCTTTTCACTTGAATCTTTGGTTATTCCGTAAGTTTTCATGGTCTCCGGCATAAGCTGCATAAGCCCGTAAGCGCCTACCCACGATGTTACATGGGGCTTAAATTGCGACTCCTGATAAATCATGGAAGCCAGCAGCCGCCAGTCCCAGTGTATCCTTTTGGCAGCTTTCTTTATTAATCCATCATATGGCGATAGTTCTCCGCCTGTGTAAGAATAATATTTGCTCCTGGCAAGGCGTTTTACACGCATATTTTTGAAATATTTATTATACAGTAGCCTGGATTTTAATGTTTTGTTAAATATTCGAAGCCATGCATCAATGGTATCAACCAAATGTTTTTGGTCTTTGCGCACTGCCCAGGCAATTTTTTGTTCAAAGCTTATAGGCGTTCTCACATCAATATTAGGATAAATTTTAGCCGAATTCCGGGCAACAATTTCATCGGCCACCGTATAATTGATTTTATGTTCTGCCACCTCCTGAATCAATGTTTCCGGACTTACCGTATCCTGAATAATATGGATAGTGTCGCCAATACTGTTTTCAAGGTTAAGCAGCTGCCGATAATAAACCGAACCTTTCTGAATATGGATGGTAACGCCACCGAGGTTGATGAGATTCCGGATAAGATGGGCACTAATTTCATCGGCGGTAGCCATTGTTTGATAATTTTTCGGCTTTCGTTGTACCAGCACCTGTCGGGTGTAAAAAAGCGGTTCGGTAAAACGCAGAAATTTGGTACGGTTTCCGGTTACCGTCAGTCCCATAGCCAGTACATCCGCCCGACCTTCCTGCAGGTATCGAAAACTGCTGTCCAGGTTTGCCTCAATTTGCAAATCCACCGAAACACCGAGATATTTTGCAAACGCCTGAAGCAGTTCATACTGGTATCCAAGACGTTCACCACGGTAAATAAAAAAAGTATTGGGGCTGTAATCGGTAAGTGCAATGATTTTTTTTTGGGCCAGGATGGAATCCAGTAAATCTACTTTTTTGTGTCGCATATTATCTCGTCCCAGCCCCGACCCAAACGGATTTCTGCAACTCACAGTTAGAATCAATAAAATCAGTGGAATAAGTAGTATTTTTTTCATAAAAAAGTACTTTGCGATGACTAAAATAATAAAATTTCGGAAACTATCCGGTTTTTGGAATGATAAATATTAATAAAAGAATAATAATTGTGCAATGAAAAAATATCGGACAACCTGATTTAAGGGTATGCCACCGTCATTCTTCATCCTCTCCAACTCCTAAATTTTATCCTTGAGCCCGGCCTGAAAAGGTGATGAAAGGTAAAAAATGAAAATCTGTGCTTACCTTGTCTCTAAAGGGATTATTGTTTTTTCAGCCACTTCCCTTTTAAGGAATTAAGGGATAAAAGTAGCTGAGATCAAAATCGTACCTTTTCAGACCGGACTCAACCTTTCAAACTTTAATTTCCTGTCGTTTAAAAATATTGTCTATCTTTATTGATTCAAAAACCAGTCCGACACTCATGAACAAAAAATACTTTTTCCTTTTGTGGATTGTTATGACTTCCATAATTATGAATGCCCAGGTCTTTACCAAAATACATACCGGCTTTAAAGGAGTGATGCAACCGGTGATGAGCTGGCTCGACGTGAACAACAATAACTATACGGGTATCTTCTTGGATGGTGATTATTATGTGAATGACAAGCATTTTGTTATTTCACAACTTAGTACCTCGCAACAAAATCAGCGGTTTGCACTGTTGCATTCACCCTTTCCGGCTTTATACCGTGGGGATGCCGCGGCTGCCGATTATGACAAGGATGGTGATGAAGATATTGTGATGGCAGGTCTCAATGTATTCAATCGGCCTGTGATGCAACTTTACCGGAATGACGGCCACGGACATTTTACACTCATTCCGCAATCGTTCACGCCGTTATCTGACGGCTCGGTTGAATGGGGCGATTTCGACCACGATGGCGACCTCGACATCCTTGTTACCGGCAAGCGATATGATAACAAATTGGTTACGACTATCTACAGAAATGATAACGGTGTCTTTACCGAATATCCTATTCAGGTTCCGGGTGTTTACAATGGTGTTGCACGCTGGGGCGATTTTGACCACGACGGCGACCTTGACATTCTTATTACCGGAAACAACGGAAAAGGACCGTTTACAGCTATTTATATCAATGAAAAAGGAAAATATTATCTTCTGAAGCAGGCTTTTGTACAGCTAAAAAACAGTGATGCGCAATGGGCTGATTTTGATGGCGATGGCGACCTTGACTTTATTATCAGCGGCGAAGATAAAGATGGTTTTCCCGACTGCCGGATTTATTCCAACGAACAAAACGGAGTTTTCATCAACATTCCTGTGTCTATTCGCTCTCTGAAATCCTGTAGTATTGATGTGGCAGATTACGACCATGACGGAGATCCGGATATTGTCATGACAGGCGAGTCCATGGAAAGACCTTATACTGAAGTTTATGAAAATGAACCGGGTTTTAATTTTAAAAGAATTGTTACCGGCATCCCCGGCGTAAGCAACGGCAAAGCTCTCTGGGGCGATTTTGACCACGACGGCGATATGGATCTGCTGGTGGCAGGCATTACGGTTTGTTATAATTTTATCGGACAGGTTTATCGCAACAATCTGAATCCTAAAGCTGCAAAAACCAAAACAAATACCATACAACCTATCCCAAACTACAACCACGGGCCCTACTATTATTATGTCTTTTCTTCTTGTTACTGTGACCCGGCAGGCGGAAACAACCCGAAATATCACCTATATATCAGTAATATACACAAAGAAAAATCTGCATATAACTTGAATTATAAATTTAATGAACTGCTTATCAAAAATGTTCCCGACTGGGGAAAATCAGACCGCGGACATCGTACTTCCAATGCTTTTGTAACCAAAAAAGAAGCGGAAATTTCCAGGATGCAAGTGATTGAATCTTATAAAGCTACCGGGTTTGAGGTTCATTTTCTCAATTGGTAACCGTTTTGAAGCAAAAAATGAGTATTTATTGCTCACTCTCCAACTTGAAAAATCCGGAAGAAGTTGACAGATATTTCCCAAAAGGAAAATTTTCTCCCGTGAAGTGCCAAAAAAGGCTGAATCTTTTTACATTTGCTGCCTAACCATGAAAAGAAAAAGAAAACTCGCAGACCGGTTACTCATTCTCAGCAGAAAAATTCCTGACAAACAGTTGATGATTGTTCTCAGCATTGTGGTGGGATTTTTAGCCGGTATGGTAGCAGTGATTATGAAAAACATTGTTTTTTTCATAAAGAAACTGCTTACCGGTGGTTTTGAAATAGATTATTCCAATTACTTATACGTGGTTTATCCTGCCATAGGGCTTTTGCTGGTACTGCTTTTCATAAAATATATTCTACGCAAGCCTGTACGCGATGGGGTTCCCAATGTGTTGTATTCCATTTCGCGAAACCATGGAATTATCAAACCGCACAATACTTTTTCTTCCATTATTACCAGTACGATTACAGTTGGCTTTGGCGGTTCGGTCGGGCTGGAGGGGCCTACGGTGGTAACCGGAGCTGCTATCGGCTCTTTTATTGCTAAAAATCTAGGCCTGAACTACAAACAGGTTGTCGCTGTACTGGGATTTGCTTCGGCGGCAGCCATGTCAGCCATCTTTAAAGCTCCCATTGCTGCCATTGTGTTTGCACTTGAGGTCATTCTTTTCGACATGACCATGAGTTCGTTGGTTCCGTTGTTGCTTGCTTCCATTGTGGCAGCGCTGACGTCTTATGCTTTCCTCGGACAGGATGTTCTCTATCCTTTTCAGGTAGTCTATCGGTTTAATCTGCCCGATACGATTTATTATTTCACTCTTGGCATCTTTTGTGCTCTTATTTCGGTTTACTACATCAAAGGGTACGTTATCATCGGCAAGTTGTTTGATAAAATTCCGGGCTGGTTTACCAAACTTTTCGTTGGAGCCTCCGTGCTGGGATTGTTGATTTTCCTTATGCCTTCGCTCTATGGCGAAGGATATGATGCTATCAATACAGCATTAAAGGGAAATCTGAGCTTTATTTACAATCACAGTGTTTTTTACGGTCTGAGAGGAAACGAAGGCATTTCGCTAATATTGTTATTGGGGATTATCCTTTTGAAAGTTGTGGCAACATCGCTCACTTTCAGAGCCGGCGGTATTGGCGGCGTTTTTGCTCCCACCCTGTTTATCGGAACCATGACGGGATTGTTTTTTGTCAAAAGCCTTAATTTTTTTGGTTTGGCAAGCCTTCCTGAAAGCGATTTTGCACTGGTGGGCATGGCGGGATTACTGGCAGGCGTAGTGCATGCCCCGCTGACGGCTATTTTTCTTATTGCTGAAATTACAGGTGGCTATTCCCTGATTTTTCCTATTATGATTGTGGCCACAACCTCTTACGGCTTAACGCGAATTGTGTCTAACCGCTCCATCTATACCATTCAACTGTCAAAACACGGCGACATGCTTACACATCACAAAGACAAAGCATTACTCATTATGATGAGTATTGAGAATCTCATTGAAACCAACTTTAAAAGAGTACACCCCGAGGGCAACCTCGGCGATTTAGTTAAAATAGTGGCCGACTCCACAAGAAATGTTTTTCCGGTAGTGGACGACGACAATAATTTTTTCGGCATTATTGTCATGGACCAAATCAGGCATATCATGTTTCAACCGAAAATGTATGATAGCGTTTCTATCAGAAGCTTAATGTTTCACCCCTCCACCATTGTGGAACTAAGCGATAGCATGGAAACCGTGGCTGGCAAATTTCAACACTCGGGCAAATATAACCTTGTGGTACTGGATAACGGTAAGTATGTGGGTTTTGTCTCCCGTGCCAATGTTTTTTCACATTACCGCCAGCTACTCAAGGAATTTTCGGAAGATTAATCACCCAATAATAGATACCTTATTTTATTAGTTGCAATAAACAGGAAGTGATTTCCGTATTCCACTGATTAATTTATCTTTAGCTCGAATGCAAAATTCAGTAATTTAGTGCAATAATTTTTTTTTAAAATTACAAAAGCACGAGAATATGATTATTTTTGCGGCGACCTAAAAAAAGACATATTGGATCTTTATCATAAAATATTAAAAAAACCCATTACAAGTATCCACAACCGGCAGCTAAGAATAGAGGTGCTCCTGCTTAGCGTGGTTATTGGTATGTGGGGAGGAGTTTCGGCTGTATTACTGAAAAATATTGCATATTATACTCATCAATGGGTTACGCGGGGTTTTGATTTCGGAAAAGGATACTACGTCTATCTCGCTCTCCCGCTCATTGGACTTTCGCTTACAGTTTTGTTTACCAATTATGTGGTAAAGGACAAGCTGTCTCATGGTGTAAGTATTGTACTTCATGCTATTTCCAAACGCTTTGGCAGATTGCCCTCACACAATCTGTATTCATCAATGGTTGCGAGTATTTTTACCATTACCTTCGGTGGTTCCATGGGCTTTGAAGCCCCAATTGTACTCACCGGAGGAGGTATCGGTGCCTTTTTGGGAAGACGTTTTCATATGAATAGGAAAACGGTTATTATTCTGGTAGGGGCCGGGGCCAGCGGAGCCCTCGCCGGAATTTTTAAAGCCCCCATTGCCTCGGCGGTTTTTTCTTTGGAAATTTTAATGATTGACCTTACCATGGCCAGCCTTATTCCTATATTGATTGCCTCTGTTACAGGAGCATCCATGGCCTATTTTCTGATGGGCAGCCAGGTATTGTTCTCCATTCATCTGAGCCAGTCTTATCAGGTCGATAACCTTCCCTATTATGTTCTTCTCGGTATCTTTACCGGTTTAGTTTCGCTCTACTTTACCCGTACAACTTTTATGATAGAAAATTTGATGGATAAGTTTAAACGGAAGATTGACAAAATAGTGGTAGGAGGAATTGTTCTGGGAATAATCATTTATATTTTCCCTTCAATTTATGGTGAGGGTTATGAATTTTTGCGTATGCTGATCTCCGGCAACGCCAGTGTTCTTGTAAATCAAAGTATACCCATCTCCTCGGGAAGAACATGGCATATACTATTACTTTTAGCGCTCATTTTGATTTTCAAAGTAATTGCAATGGCCACTACCGGGGCGAGTGGCGGTGTAGGAGGTATTTTTGCTCCCTCGCTATTTATGGGAGGCGTAGCAGGCGTTTTTTATGCCAAAATGATTAATCTGCTTCCTTTTGCCAATGTGCCCGAGAAAAATATGGGCGTTGTGGGTATGGCAGGTGTTATGGCAGGTGTTATGCATGCTCCGTTAACCGGGATTTTTCTTGTGGCAGAATTTACAGGTAATTATCAACTGTTTGCACCATTGATTTTTACGGCCATCTTCTCTTATCTAACCATTAGCCTGTTCGAAAGTCATTCTATTTATACCAAAAGGCTGGCCGAAAAAGGCGAACTTGTTACACACCACAAAGACAAAGCGGTGCTGCAAATGATGAAAGTGTCAAACCTTATCGAAACTAACTTCAGAACAATTAACAAAAATGCTAAGCTCGGCGATCTGGTGCAGGCACTGGCAAATTCGGAAAGAAACCTTGTAGCCGTGGTTGATGATGATAATAATTTTCAGGGAATCATTTTTATGAATGATATCCGGAACATTATTTTTAAACCCGAACTCTACGATACTATTCGCGTTGATGAACTGATGTATATGCCAGAGCCTCTCGTAAGCCCTGATGAAACCATGGAAGAAGTAACCAGGAAATTTCAAGATACGGGAAACTACAACCTGCCGGTAATCAAAGATGGAAAATACCTCGGATTTGTTTCAAGAGCACAGGTCTTCTCACAATACCGTAAATTACTTCGGGAATTTTCGGACGAATAAGGGCCGGTTTTATTCTGTTCTAATATTTGAAATGCAAATGTTTTTCATTGTGAACACGTAATACACGCTGTTTTTAAGGTTCTACTACCATTTTAGCGGGTAAATTGTTTTTGCAGTACCAAAGGTATCTCTTTGGGAGAAGTCAGAAGACAGAAGACGGAAGCTTTTCATTAATACAATTGTTAATA
>CAZRAW010000110.1:0-7647 GCA_964598065.1 uncultured Lentimicrobiaceae bacterium | reverse complement strand
GCTCCAAGTACAACAATATTTTGTTTTTCCATCATTTTTTGTAAACAACTTTTTCGTTTTCATCAATGGTATCAACAATTCCAACAATGACAGCATCAATGGCTTTGTTGTGAGTTGTGGGGGTTTCGCGTGCGGCAGTACTTTGCGAAACCATAACCATTTCATTATTTCCGGCGCTTACCAAATCAAGGGCGATTAGAAAATCGTTTTTTAATTGTCCCTGCTGATTACATTTATTGACCAACAAATACCGGCCACCCGGAATATCAGTGCTATTTACACTGTTTGTAATAGTTCCTGCAATTTTACCTAAAACCATTAGACCTTTTATTTTTTTGATAAGTAATGCTTCCGTTTTGTTCAATGACATCTACTATGGCGGTTACGGTAGCATCGGTAGGTAACCCTTTGGTGGTTTCCGCCATACGGGCACCACTTCCGGAAACATAAAAGACGATTTCATCAAGGCCGACTCCAACGCCATCCATAGCAACAACGAATTCGTTTTTGCCTTTCATACTGATGGGATCGATTTTCTCAAGCAATAATAACTTGATCCCTTCCATTTTTGTGGCTTTCTGACTTGACACAACAGTTCCCTTTACTCTTGCTAAAATCATCTTTTTTTATTTTTGCTTTTTACGACCTAACGGCAAGGCGCTGTCAACATTTGCGTGAGGACGTGGGATGATGTGGCTCGAAACAATTTCACCTACTTTTTCAGCAGCTACAAGCCCGGCGTCCACGGCAGCCCTTACAGAGGCTACATCGCCGCGAACAATGGCAGTAACATATCCGCCCCCTGTTTTTTCATAACCAATTAATTCAACTTTGGCAGCTTTTACCATAGCGTCAGAAGCTTCTACCATGGCGGCAAAGCCGCGTGTTTCAATCATTCCTAATGCATCTGCATTAAAATCAGACATAATTTTATCTCCTATTATTTAACATGATTAATAATCTTCTCTTCCTGTAATTTCAGCTAAGCGCTTTTCAACAATCGTTTTGCATTCAAGCACTTCAGCTTCGTCACCACCTATATATACCCGGCCAAATTTCCCAAAACCAATAACATCGATGAGTTTAATATGAGACGCTTTTTCTGCTTCATTGGCAGCATAATAAGCGTAACCTGCCGGTTCCAGTTCTAAAACATAAAGTGTTTCACCACGCAATAACATCATGCCATGACGACTTCTGTTAATTAATTGAGCGTGATGATCGTCCACATTCTTGATCAGCTGGCTGGTCAAAATTCTGGGTTTCATCCTATTGGATTTTGTCTGGTTGATTGCCGATAGAACAGCTTCTCCGGCTATGCGTGTATCTCCTTGATTGTCGGAGTGTATTTCAAGCATTCCGAAGGCACGCTCAACAATTTGCATTCCCGGCCTGACATCTGTAGCTTTAATGGCAATATCGGTCAAAGCGTTAATTTCGATACCGGGAGCAATTTCGATGATGCAACCGGATTGTCCGCCCACAGGGAGGAACCCTCTGGAAACGGTTGAAATATAAGAAGCCATTTGCAATTGCAAAGAATCTAAGAAAATATAAGTTCTTAAACTAATATGTGATTTGGAATCATTCATTTTTTTGAGGATATGTAGTTGTGTTTCTTCCTAAGGGAAGTGCTGAGTCAACATTTTGATGAGGCCGTGGAATAATATGTGAAGAGACAATTTCTCCTACTTTTTCGGCAGAGCGCAAGCCTGCATCAACAGCAGCCCTTACAGAGGCTACATCGCCGCGAACAATGGCAGTAACATATCCGCCCCCGGTTTTTTCATAACCAATTAATTCAACTTTGGCAGCTTTTACCATAGCGTCAGAGGCTTCAACCATGGCTGCAAAACCCCGGGTTTCAATCATTCCGAGAGCCATCATTTCATTCTTTTCCATATTATCATTTTTAAAGTTTAAACTTTATTAACTCAACTATTTAGGCATTATTCTTAATGCAAAAATAAAAATAATTCGATGCTCGACAAAACATCCCCTTTTATAATGTGTAAAAGTAACGCTTTTTATTGTTTCAGACAAAATAGTACTGAGAAACTATAGGGCAAATCGGTGGTGCAAGGTTTGGTCTTAACCCGAAAGAACAGAAATGTTTCCGAAAACGGAATTTCTCCGAAACTGTACATGATTTGAGGATAGCCGATATGATAGACGAGCTCCCGTCTTTGTTTATTTATCTTATAAATAACTGAAAGGTAGCCGGTTGATAATTTAGTAAGTGCGCTATTTAAATTATGGCACAGCAATTGTGAACTAAAATATCTATGGAAAAAACGAAACCGGCAAAAAAGAACCCTGAGATCAGAGTACATCATTATTATAAATGTCCTCGCTGTGGTTATGTAACAATTATAAAAGATTCTTTTTGTCCGGTTTGTGCAAAAGATGGTGTAAAAATAATAGTTAAATAATATGGAAACGGCAATACAAATTAACAAAATATTCTCACTCGAAGAACTTGCCGGTCAAGGGCTCAAAGAGAGGGATGTAAAAGAACTTTCAGCTAAAGTTTTTGTTAAAGACAGTAATGTTTATTTCTTTGATCAGACCGATAAGGAACATTACCGTCTTTATTCTGTTATTCACAAGCGATCCTTTTTCCTTTAATCGGGTAGCAATACCCAAAAAGCCCGCCCGCAAAAGCCTTGTATCGAATCAGACACAAGGCTTTTCTATTTGATTAAAGATCAGCTATTTTTTACGGGCAACTTCAACTTCTTCAAAACCTTCAATAATGTCGCCCACTTTTATGTCGTTGAAGCTTTCGATATTCAGGCCGCACTCGTAACCGGCGGCAACCTCTTTCGTATCATCTTTAAAGCGTTTCAACGAGCCGAGGTTTCCGGTGTAAACCACAATACCGTCGCGAATCAGACGAACGCGGGTATTCCGGTTTATTTTACCATCCATAACATAGCAACCGGCAATGGTACCCACTTTCGTAATTTTGAAAGTGTCGCGAACCTCAAGGTTACAGGTAATTTTTTCTTCCATTTTGGGAGCGAGCATCCCTTCGATAGCCGTTTCCAGCTCTTCGGTAGCTTTGTAAATGATCGAATAGAGGCGGATGTCAATCTGCTCTTTTTCAGCCAGTTTACGTGCCTGCGGCATGGGCCTTACCTGGAAACCAATTACAATGGCGTCAGAAGCCGAAGCCAGCAAGATATCCGATTCGGTAATGGCACCCACGGCTTTGTGGATAATATTTACTTTGGTTTCCTCTGTGGAAAGTTTCAGTAAAGCGTCACTCAACGCTTCAACGGAGCCATCCACATCTCCTTTTACAATAATGTTCAGCTCTTTAAAGTCGCCTATGGCAATACGACGACCGATTTCATCCAGCGTGATGTGTTTTTGAGAGCGCATGCTTTGCTCACGAATGAGCTGCTGCCGTCTGGTAGTAATTGCCTTGGCCTCTTTTTCATCGATCAGGACGTTAAATGTATCGCCGGCCTGCGGTGCACCATTCAGCCCCAGCAATAAGACGGGGGTGGAAGGCCCTGCAGATTTTACACTTTCCCCTCTTTCGTTAAACATGGCTTTCACATGTCCGAAAACAGGTCCGGCAATCAGGATATCACCTTTGTTAATGGTACCATCCTGCACCAGAATAGTGGAGACATAACCCCGGCCTTTATCGAGAGAAGCTTCAATAACAGTTCCTTTTCCGGGTTTGTCGGGATTAGCTTTTAGCTCAAGTATTTCGGCTTCAAGCAAAACTTTTTCCAGTAATTCCTGAACCCCCTGGCCGGTAATGGCCGAAATGTCCTGCGACTGGTATTTTCCTCCCCAGTCTTCAACAAGAATATTCATACCTGCCAGCTCCTCCTTAATTTTATCCACATTGGCTGTGGGTTTGTCAATTTTGTTAAGAGCAAAAACTATAGGGACACCTGCTGCCTGCGCATGGTTGATGGCCTCTTTGGTCTGAGGCATCACATTATCGTCGGCGGCAATAACAATAATGACCACATCCGTAACTTTAGCTCCACGGGCCCGCATGGCAGTAAAAGCTTCGTGGCCCGGTGTGTCGAGGAAGGTGATATTTTTGTTGTTGGCAGTTGTTACTTCATAAGCGCCGATATGCTGGGTTATCCCGCCTGCTTCATCGGCTACCACGTTAGCTTTACGGATATAGTCGAGCAATTTGGTTTTTCCGTGGTCAACATGGCCCATGACCGTAACGATGGGCGCTCTGCCCATAAGTTTGGATTGATCGTCCTTTTCTTCTTTAACCTCCAAAGATTCGTGATTTTCCACATCAACAAAATTCACCTTATATCCGTATTCTTCAGCAAGCAGGGAGATTGTTTCTGCGTCGAGACGTTGGTTAATAGACACGAAAAGACCAATTTGCATACATGTCTTAATAACATCATTAACATTGATATTCATCATGTTGGCGAGCTCATTGGCAGTCAGGAATTCCGTTACTTTAAGAACAAATTGTTCCTGTTCCTGTTTTTTCAGTTCTTCTTCGTGGGCATGGGAGATATTTTCCCTTTTTTGTCTTCTGTATTTTGAAGATTTTGATTTTCCGGTAGGAGCCAGCCGAGCCAATGTTTCCTTAATTTGTTTTTGGATTTCTTCCTCCGTAGGCTCATGTTTGATTACTTTCTTATGTCCGTGTCCGGCTTTCTGTCGGTGGTCATGTTTTCCTTTGCCCGCAAGACTTTTGTCTCTTGATATTTCGCTTTTTTTGCGGGTATCGATTCTACGCCTTTTCTTTTTGTTGTGGCCTTCGCCGGAAGACGAAGCAACCGGTTTTTTCTTTTCGGGAAGAATAATTTTATCTACTATTTTAGGGCCGGTTAGTTTTTCAACTTTTGTAGGAATAAAGTTTTCGTCTTTTGGTGCCGGTTTTTCTTCTGTTTTTATTGATTTTATTTCTTCGGCGGGTGTTATTTTGGCCTGCTTTTCTTTTTCCTCAATTATTTTTTTTCGTTTTTTCGTTTTTTTCTGTATTGCGTCTTGTTTTCTTTCGGCTTTGGTTTTCTTTGTCGGTCTTGTTTTTTGATTCAGACTTTCCAAGTCGATTTTTCCCATAATCTTGATCCCTTTTTCATCAGGGGCTGAGGCTTTCTGCTCTTTGGCAACTACCGATTTTTCTTCTTCCGGTGCGTACTCAGGTGTTATTTCCGATTTTTCTTCTTCCGGCTTAACGTTCTCTTTTTCAGGAACGGGTTCTGCTTCTTTTTCCGCTGCCGGTTGTTCTTTTTCCGGTTCTGCTTTTACGGCAGGCAACTTGTCTGATTCCGGAATCTTTTCTTTTTCCGGTTTTTCAGTTGTTGTTTCTTTTATTTCGGGCTCTGCTTTTTCTTCTTCATCCTGAGGCGCTGGCTCCTTTTTTGTTGCTTTCGCAGTGGAATCAAAATCAACATTGGCATTGGCAATAAAAAACTCATCCGATACTACAAACTCTTCCTGAGTAACTGGTTTCTCTTTAATAAGAGTATCTTCAATACTGATGGTTTCTTTACCTATAAACTCAAGACCTTTTTTATGAGCGCTTTCTCTTACGGCTTTCTCAGCCTGAAACTCATTAATCAGTAATTCATACATTTCAGGGGCCAGCTTAGTGTTAGGCGAGCTTTTCATTTTAAAACCTTTTTTTTCAAGGAATTCAATAATCGTATTCATACTGATATTAAACTCCCTCGCAGCTTTACTTAATCGTACTATTTTTTTTGCTCCGGCCATATAGTTTTTCTTTTTTTATCTTTTTTAATCCCGAAATACATTTTCCATTGTTTTTCCCACTTGCAGGGGAATTATTCAAATTCAGCCTTAAGAATACGAACAACTTCCCGAATAGTTTCTTCTTCGAGGTCGGTACGGTTAACCAATTCATGGACATCCAGCTCCAATACACTTTTTGCCGTGTCGCAACCGATATTTTTTAATTCATCAATAATCCACTGGTCAATTTCGTCTGAGAAATCCTGTAGCTTTACATCTTCCGAATCAGTATCCGAATCGCGATAAACATCAATTTCATATCCGGTAAGTTGTCCGGCAAGCCGGATATTGAAACCTCCTTTTCCAATAGCAAGCGAAACCTGATCGGATTTCATATAGACATCGGCACGATGAGTTTCTTCATCCAAATGTATTGAAGTGATTTTGGCCGGGGAAAGTGCCCGCTGAATAAAAAGGCTTTGATTGGTGGTGTAGTTGATTACATCGATATTTTCGTTACGTAACTCACGGACTATACCGTGGATACGAGAGCCCTTCATGCCCACACAGGCGCCAACCGGGTCGATGCGGTCATCATAAGACTCTACGGCAACTTTGGCTCTTTCGCCGGGGACACGTACAATTTTTTTAATAGTAATCAAACCATCGTAAATTTCCGGAACCTCTGCTTCAAACAGACGTTCCAGGAAAACCGGTGAAGTCCGCGACAGGATAATCACCGGATTGCTGTTTCGCATGTCCACCTTTGAAACCACGGCACGGATATTATCTCCTTTTTTAAAATAGTCGGAGGGGATTTGCTCTGATTTGGGTAAAAGTAATTCAATGTTTTCGTCATCCAACAGGAGAATTTCCTTTTTCCATATCTGATACACTTCTCCGGTAAGCACATCGCCTACTTTTTCTTTGTATTTCTTGTAGATGTTGTCTTTTTCGTAATCCATAACGCGAGCCACCAGGTTTTGACGGACATTGAGGATTTCTCTGCGGCCAAAATCGGAAAGAAAGATTTGCTCGGAAACCTCTTCACCGACCTCAAAGTCAGGCTCGATTTTAATAGCATCCGAAAAAGCTATCTGTGTGTTGGGATTTTCCACCTCGCCATCTTCAACGATTTCACGGTTATGCCAGATTTCCAAATCGCCGCGATCGATATTTACAATTACATCAAAGTTGCTCTCTTCACCATACTTTTTTTCAAGCATGCTGTGGAATACATCCTCGATGATGCGCATCATGGTTTCCCTGTCGATGTTTTTGAATTCTTTGAATTCCGAAAAATTCTCGACCAAGTTTATGTTATCCATTTCTTTCTGTTTTTTTCAATTAAAATTCTATAACCGCTTTAGCTTGTTTAATCTCATCCATTGAAATACGAATGCTTTCACCTGTTATCCTTTTAATGGTTTTTTTATATTTCTTTTCGGTTTCTTCCTGTAAAGTAATGTATTCGTTGTTTGCTTCCTGCAAAACACCTTTTTTTTCGCTACTGTTTTCCAGCTTTAGCTGAATTCGTTTTCCAATATATTTTTTGTACTGGCGCAATGTGGAAAAAGGAAACTCCAGTCCCGAAGAGAGAACTTTTAGTTCAAAATCCTCCTCATTGCGATCAAGCTGATGCTCAATATACCGGCTCAGGGCAATACAGTGTTCAATACTGACTCCCGAATCGCTGTCCACAATAATGTGAATGGCATTTTCGGGGCTTACCTTCACGTGTACCACGAAACGGTCAGTGCCTTCGAGCTGTTCTTCAGCCCAATTTTTTATTTGTTTCTCACTAATCATTTTCAATAAAAGAGGGGACATCGTCCCCTCCAAATCATTCTCGCTTAACCTCTGTTGTCCGACCAGGATTCGAACCTGAACCAGCAGAACCAAAATCTGCAGTGCTGCCATTACACCATCGGACAATCGGGGTGCAAA
>CAZRAW010000109.1:0-7674 GCA_964598065.1 uncultured Lentimicrobiaceae bacterium | reverse complement strand
ACAATTACAATTTCGCCTTTCACGGTTTTTTCTTTGAAATATTGACAGACTTCGGTCAGGGTGCCGCGAATGGTTTCTTCGTGGATTTTGGTCAGCTCGCGGGAAACGGCAACGGGACGTTCCGGTCCGAGAAACTCAGTTAGTTGTTCAAGTGTTTTTACCAGTCTGTGTGGCGATTCGTAAATGACCAATGTATGCGGCAATTGGGCAAGTTCTTTAAGGCGGGTCTGACGTCCCTTTTTGTGAGGCAGGAAACCTTCGAAAAAGAACCTGTCGGATGGAAAGCCGGAGTTTACCAGCGCCGGGACAAAAGCCGTGGCTCCAGGAAGAGTCTCTACCGGAATACCGTTTTTTATACATTCGCGCACAAGCAAAAATCCCGGATCGGAAATCGAAGGCGTGCCGGCATCGCTTACCAGCGCTATCTCGTTACCATCGGACAAATATTGCATAATATTTTCCAAGGCTTTATGTTCGTTGTGGATATGATAGGCCTGCAGTTTATTGTATATATCGTAGTGCTTCAGTAGGTTCCCGGTTGTACGTGTGTCTTCGGCAAGAATCAGCGAGACATCTTTCAAAATACGCAATGCCCGCAGGGTGATATCATCGAGGTTGCCGATGGGTGTGGGAACAAGATAAAGTTTGGCCATTTCCGTAAAGTTTTCAGGCAAATTTTCTTTCCAACAAAATATTCAGCTTTTGGTAAGCCTGCCCGTTTTCTGTCCATTGATACTGTACCTGCAGTTCGGTGAGGTACGTCTGCGCGCCGGAGAGTCCCGAAAAGCCGTTCAGCTCATCGATGACCTTGTTGTAGCGCTCCAGGTCGCCGTTGAAAAGCTCATTAATAAACAAAAATTTGTCATTGATCCCAATGGTTTCCCGCAAATCGTTGATGCTGCTCATTTGCAATCTGTCAGCCACCACGGGTTTTTCGGCGGACATAAGCGTGTCGCCCAGTGTTTCTAACGGGGCTTCCGAGAAAAGGTCCAGCATTGTTCTGGGAGGCTCGACGGGTTTCTCTGTTTTTTCAACCGGTTCGGGTTTTTCTTCAACCGGCTCCTCTTCAGCTATCGGTTTAGCCACTTTTTCTGCCACTACCGGAACATCCTCTGTTTCAGACTTCTCTTCCGGCTCGGAAACTATTTCTTCCGGTTCAGCCTCTGGCATTTCCTGATTTTCATCCATAGGCATTTCAGCAACAATATCTTCTTCTTCAGCAACCGTATCGACTACTTCCTCAACAGCAGGGACATCTTCTTCCGGAGCCGGTTTGGGTATTTTTTCTTCCTCGCGGGCATTCTCCAGAGCCATCATTTGCTCATACAGTGCCCGTGTCTTTTCCAACAGCAGGTCTTTGTCGATTTGATGCACAGGTTGTTCTTTTTTTTCCAGCTGTTGCGTTTGGCTGAGCAGCCCTTCCAAAGCGGTTTTTATTTCATTTAATAATGATACTTTATCCATGATGTACGTTTTATCTGTTTGGAACTTTAAGCATTATCGCCGAAACAATGAACCTGATAAAAACAAAAAAATTGCTCATTATCACCGGCAAATACTAAACAGATTTGGTTAAATTTGTCCATTCAAAAATAGTAAGAAAATTAACATTTAATTCATGTTTCTCGAAAAAGACCGAAACAATTCAGAGCGCACCGGTTGGATAGAAGTAATATGCGGTTCCATGTTTTCCGGAAAAACCGAAGAGCTTATTCGTCGTCTGAATCGCGCGCGTATTGCGAGGCAAAAAGTGGAGATTTTTAAACCGGCGGTGGATACCCGTTACGATGAAACCGATGTGGTTTCGCATGATGCCAAAGCCGTTTCGTCCACCCCGGTGGAAAACGCAACCCAGATTTTGTTTTACGCACAGGATTTTGAAGTGGTAGGCATCGATGAGGCTCAGTTTTTTGGCGAAGAACTGGTTTCAGTCTGTAATGAGCTGGCCAGGAACGGTAAACGTGTGGTTGTGGCCGGCCTGGATATGGACTATCTCGGTAATCCGTTTGGGCCTATTCCTAAATTAATGGCTATCGCCGAGTATGTTACCAAAGTACACGCTATTTGTATCCGCTGCGGCAACCTCGCCAACTATTCACATCGAACCGTAAAAGATGACAACCTCGTGGTACTGGGTGAAACCGATGTATATGAACCGCTTTGCCGCCAGTGTTTTCAGAAAGCACGCAAAGAACAGCAGTAGCCTTTTCCTCCGGCTTACCTTCTTGTTTTCCGTATCTTTCTTTTTCCTAATTTTGCACCATGGGAACAAGTCTTTATAGCAAATGAAAAAAATAATCTTCATATTTGGACTTTTTTTAAGTTTATCACTTATGGCTCAGACAAATAAACCTGAAACCGTCATCGTCATTCATACAAAATTTGGTGATATGATGGCTGTTTTGTATAATGACACGCCAAAATATCGCGATAATTTTATCAAACTGATTAAAGAAGGATGGTACAACGGTTCCACCTTCTACCGGGTGATTAAAGGTTTTATGATTCAGGGAGGCAAAAACAAAGATGGACGCACCGGTCCCGGTTATACTATCCCGGCCGAAATCCGTCCCAACCATTTCCATAAAATAGGTGCGTTGGCTGCTGCACGAATGGGCGATAATGTCAATCCGGAGAAGCGTTCCAGCGGTTCGCAATTTTACATTGTACAGGGACAAGTGGTGGACGATCAGTATCTCGATGCCATAACGGCACGCACCGGGCATGTGTTTACCAAAAAAGAACGTGAAACGTACAAAACTATTGGCGGAGCACCGCATTTGGATGGCGAATACACGGTTTTCGGCGAGCTGCTTTCGGGCTTTGATGTGCTGGATAAAATAGCTTCCGTCAAAACCGATGCCCACGACAAGCCGTTAGAACCCGTAACCATGACCATTAATATTGTGGAATAACCGAACGATACAGGAATGAAGAATAAAATAAACGATCTTCTAAAAGAGGTCGAAGCTTTTTCCGCTGAAAGTCCGGAACAACTCGAAGCTTTCAGGATTAAATTTTTAAGCAAAAAAGGATTGGTGCCGGCGCTGTTTGCCGACTTTAAGACCGTGGCGCCGGAAGATCGCCGCGAAATGGGTCAGCTGATTAACACGCTAAAACAGGCTGTGCAAAATAAAATTATCAACCTCAAAGATAAATTGGATGAACAATCGGTTTCGCAGAGCAGCGGTTTTGACCTGAGTCTGCCTGCTTCAAGTCCGCTCGGCACCAGGCATCCGCTCTCCATTGTACGCAACGAGATTATTGATATCTTTTCCAGAATCGGCTTTTCTGTATCGGAAGGCCCCGAAATTGAAGATGACTTTCACAACTTCACGGCGCTTAACTTTCCTGAAGAGCACCCTGCCCGCGACATGCAGGATACTTTTTTCATTGAAAAAGACCCTGATCTTGCCTTGCGCACGCACACTTCGTCGGTGCAGGTACGGGTGATGGAAAAAACACAACCGCCCATCCGGACTATCTCGCCCGGTCGCGTGTTCCGTAACGAAGCCATTTCAGCCCGTGCTCACTGCATCTTTCACCAGGTTGAGGGGCTTTATGTGGACGAGGATGTATCATTTACCGACCTGAAACAGACACTTTTCTATTTTGCCCGCGAGCTTTTCGGTGAACATACCAAAATCCGGTTCCGGCCGTCCTACTTCCCGTTTACGGAACCGTCAGCAGAAATGGATGTTTCCTGTAACATTTGTGGCGGCAAAGGATGTAACATTTGTAAATATACCGGATGGGTTGAAATTCTGGGTTGCGGGATGGTGGACCCCAATGTACTGGAAGCCTGCCACATCGATAATAAAAAATATACCGGATTTGCCTTTGGAATGGGCATTGAACGGGTTACCATGCTGAAATATCAGGTGAACGACTTACGTCTTTTCTTTGAAAATGATTTGCGTTTTCTGAAACAATTTGAATCGGCACGCTAAAAAGTTTAATTATGACAGGAATCTTTTCCTCTTTCAGGGACTTTGTTTTGCATGTGGCCGAAAGTTTTATACGGATTACTCAGGTGTTTTTATTGGAAAACGTAATGATTATTCCAAATTTAAATAGCTTTGCAATGCTTTGCCCTTTCGTGTATAAGCAGCAGTATTAATGTAACTAAAATAAGATGAGTGATTTACAAAAACGGGCTGAGGGATTTACCGAACCTCAGAAATACAAAAAACTGGGGCTTTATCCCTATTTCAGAGTTATTGAATCGGGACAGGATGCTGAGGTGAAGATTCAGGGACACAAAGTTTCCATGTTCGGCTCAAACAGTTATCTTGGGTTGACCAGCCATCCCAAAGTAAAAGAAGCAGCGATAGCCGCCATAAAAAAATACGGTACCGGGACAGCTGGTTCGCGTTTTTTGAATGGGACACTGGATATTCATGTTGAACTGGAACACCGGTTGGCTCATTTTGTAAACAAAGAGGCTGCACTCGCCTTTTCCACAGGTTTTCAATCGAATCTTGGAGCCATCCCTACCGTGGTCGGGCGCAATGATGTAGCCATTATCGATGAGCAAAGCCATGCTTCTATTATTGATGGAACCCGCCTTTCGTTTGGCCGTATTTTAAAATATCGTCACAATGACATGGCCTCTCTGGAAAAAGTATTGAACAATCTTGGCGAAAACCACGGCCCCAATTCCCTCCGGCTCATTGTTACCGATGGCCTTTTCAGTATGGAAGGCGATATTGCCCATGTGGATGAGATTGTGAAGCTGGCCGAAAAGTATGATACTTCGGTTATGATTGATGATGCCCACGGACTGGGTGTTCTCGGAGAAAACGGTGCAGGTACCGTAAACTACTTCGGCTTGGATGGCGAGGTGGAAATGATTGTGGGTACTTTCAGCAAATCGCTGGCTTCCATAGGCGGATTTATCGCCGGAAGTAATGACTTAATCAATTACCTGCAACACAATGCCCGTTCTCTGATTTTCAGCGCCAGCCTGCCACCTGCTTCTGCTGCCAGCGTAATTGCCGCACTCGACATAATCGAAAACGAGCCTGAACATATGGAAAAACTTTGGGAAAACACTCATCATGCCCAAAACCGGTTTAAAGAACTGGGTATGGATGTAGGAAAATCGGAAACGCCTATTATCCCCATTTATATCCGTGACAACAACAAAGCTTTTATCATTTCAAAAATGTTGCTGGATAACGGTGTGTTCATCAATCCTGTCATCTCTCCTGCCGTTCGTCAGGAAGACTCACTCCTGCGTTTTGCACTGATGGCAACGCATACTATAACCCAGGTTGATGATGCCATTGACAAGATTTATTCCGCCGGAAAAGAGCTTGGTATTTATCCGGATTAGTTTTTTTGTCATATTTAAAAGCCTTTAAAAACCAATTAATTATGAAAAACATTTTGCTCATTGCCCTTTTATTGGGAAGCGTTTCCCTGTTTGCACAAAATCAAAAACCGAAAGAATCAGGAAAATTTGATATACGGTTTGGTGTAGGTGTTTCCATTTTAGGAACAGGAGATTATGTAACGCTGAATATTGAAAATGAACTGAATTACAAGATTAATCGTTATTTTACCGCTGCCACTTCCCTACAATTCGGAAGAAGTAGTAAAAACGATAGTTTTGGCTATTTCTCCACCACTTCGTTTGTTCAGGGAAACCTGAATCTTTTCATTTCCCCCTTTACCAATGTGAACAATAACGATGTTAGGATTGGCAGTGGGTTTTCTGTTTATAACATTTCGGAGGCCTAAATACCAAAAGAAGGGGCTATTTCTTACGCCTACAATAGAAGAACATCCTTCGGATTCAATATTATTGTGGAAGATACATACCGGATTTCCAAACGGTTCCTTCTCGGGGCGAAACTTTTCTCTCAGCCCTACACCAACGGAGACATAAACACCGGGATACTTCTTAAGCTTGGATATATCCTGTAATCTATTCCGATTTTAATAACGAGGATTCGCCAAAACCTCCCGCAATACGGAATCTTGATGCGATTTTTTTATCTTGTTTTACCTTATTTTCCTATATTTGAGGAGTAAATTTTCTACTTTTATGGTGGGATACAACATAACAGGCAGAATCGGCTTTGGTTTTCTCAGTACTAAATTATCATCCAAAACAAAATGAGTAGGTTTTGGAATAAAACAAACTTTGTCATTGTCAATTATTAAACAGAAGCTTTTTGGAAAAAGTGATGGGTAAATATCCGGATGATGTGTCCATGGTGAAAACCGCAATAGCAGGAGACCAAAAGGCTTTTGAACGGATTGTGGATAAATACCGGACTTTGGTAGCCAAAGTTATTGTTGGGATGCTGGGCAACCATGCCGATGCTGATGATGTGGGACAGGAGACGTTTCTGCGGTTTTACCGCTCTATGCATCAATACAAGGGTGATGCCGCTTTAGGGACATATATCACAAAAATTGCCGTTAACCTGTCGCTCAACGAGCTGAAAAGAAGAGGTTCGCACAAGTGGCTGAGCCTCGAAGAAAAGCATGGCAGATATCACGCCGATGACCGTTCTTACCATGATAAAGATAATACGGAATTAGTAGAAAAAGCACTAACCCGGCTGGATACAAAATACCGGAGTGTGGTGGTACTCCGGATTATGCAGGGATTTTCTACCAAAGAAACAGCTAAAATGCTGAAATTACCCATCGGCACCGTACTCTCGCGACTGGCGAGGGCACAGGATAAATTAAAACAGATTATTCGTAAACTGGAGGAATAATGTATGGAAGATGTAAAACAATTGTTGTTGCGCTCGTATGATTCGCCGCTGAATGAAAAAGAAAAACGGCAACTTAAGGACGGTCTTGTGCAATCGGAAGCGCTAAGAAAGGAAAAGGAAAACATGGACAACGTGCGGACAAAGATAGCTGCTTTTGAGGCAGACTTCTCCGCCGGATTTACCGAAAGGCTTATGCAACGTATTGCCGGTGAGCGCGGGCTTGCCTTTCTTTCAGTTTTCCGTGCTGTCGCACTGTCAGGGGTAGCAGCCATCATTTTGGTTCTGCTCACGGTTTATTTTATGGACGGCACCCTGAATCTGGACAGCTTGTTGGGTATCAACGGTTATGCGCCCTATTTAGGACTTCTTAGTATTTTTTAAAGAAAAAACAAAGAGTATGAACACGAAATTAAAATATACCCTGGCTTTTGCTGCCGTTTTGCTGATTGGTTTTATTCTGGGCTTTTTGGTGAGCGGAAGACTCATACACAGCCGGGTGAACCGCATGCAAAAATATTACACCGAAAAAGGGTTTCGCTATGAATTTATGCGCCTGTTGAATCCATCGCCGGAGCAACTACAAAAAATGAGGCCCATCCTGGAAGATTATGCCCAAAAAAACCGGGAAAACATGATGTTTTTTCGCGAACAGCAGCGGCAACTCATAAAAAATCTACACCACGATCTGAAACCTTTCCTGTCGACGGAGCAGGTTAGACGGCTTGAAATCATGGAATATCGTCGCATGCGCTTTATGAGAAACGGCCATATGTCCCGCCGTCGCATGATGCAGCCTCCGCATGGCAGACGGCACACACCGGGCTTCTAATCTGCATTATGCATTTCGATAATCCACTGGTTTAAGGTTCGCCTGAATAATCCCTTAGGGTTTATTATGAAATAACGTATCTGGAATCGGCGAAGTAATTTTGTGCTT
>CAZRAW010000108.1:0-7931 GCA_964598065.1 uncultured Lentimicrobiaceae bacterium | reverse complement strand
TTTGAGATTTTTTTCTTTTTCCAATAATTTGAATTTTAACATCATCAATATCGATATTGTCTAATTTTTTATTTTTCAGAAGGTAATCCATGATTATTCCGTTAAGTTCATCATCAAAAAAATCCACAATTTTATGCTCGTCATTGAGATATAAATGATAGTGTTTTTCCGTGGTTGCATCATACCGGACCACATTATCTGCGGTTTCTATTTTTCCGATCACCTTTTTCGAAACCAGTGTGTTGAGAATATGATATACCGTTCCTGCCGAAATGTTAGAATGAACTTTCCAAATGGTTTTAATTAAATCATCAGCAGTGGGATGATGTCGGTTATCCATCAAAGCTTGTAATACCGCTATTCTTTGCGGTGTAATCTTCATCCCCGCTTCTTTCAGTTTTATTTTTGTTAACGCAAGTTTCATAACCGAATTGTTTCTAATTAGGAATGATTCCTATTTAATAATTGCACAAAAGTATTAAATATTTTTGTAACATCTGCTTATTTTTAAAAAATATTTTTTGCTATGTGCATCATTCGATTTGCATGTTAAAAAACCATTTATCAACCATAATAATCCCTACCTTTGCAAGAAATAAATCGGAAATAATTTTTTCCAAAACACAGAATCTCTGATTAATGAATGACAATCTGGATCCAACGGGTGCCTCACTTAGTAATATTGAGAAGGAATTTGAAAATGTCTTGCGTCCCGGGCATTTTGAGAATTTTGCGGGTCAGCCCAAGGTGGTGGGAAACCTTAAAATTTTTGTACAGGCGGCCAAAGAACGCGGTGAAGCATTGGATCATGTGTTGCTGCACGGTCCTCCCGGACTGGGGAAGACCACGTTGTCGCATATCATCTCCAACGAGCTGGGAGTCAATATTATTACCTCTTCTGGTCCGGTGCTCGACAAGCCCGGTGATTTGGCCGGATTGCTCACTAATTTAGAGGAAAACGATGTGCTGTTCATTGATGAGATTCACCGGTTGAGTTCCGTGGTGGAAGAGTACCTTTATTCTGCCATGGAAGATTTCAAGATTGACATAATGATTGAAACCGGCCCCAACGCCCGCTCAGTACAAATCAGCCTGAATCCGTTTACGCTGGTTGGTGCGACCACCCGTTCCGGCCTGCTCACGGCGCCGCTGCGCTCACGTTTTGGGATTACATCGCGGCTTTCCTATTATGATACCAACACACTGGCAGGGATTGTCAAACGGTCTGCTTCTATTTTAAAGGTGGAAATTGATAAAGATGCTACGTTGGAAATTGCCGGCCGCAGCCGCGGAACACCACGTATTGCCAACCTGCTGCTGCGTCGTGTGCGCGACTTTGCACAAATTGAAGGCAACGGCAGCATCGATATGGCCATCTCAAAGTATGCACTGGAAGCGCTGAACGTGGATAGATACGGGTTGGATGAAATGGATAACCGTATTTTGTCTACCATCATCGAAAAATTTAAAGGCGGTCCGGTGGGCATCACTACAATAGCTACAGCTGTCGGAGAAGAAGCCGGCACAATCGAAGAGGTTTATGAACCGTTTCTCATTCAGGAAGGCTACATTATGCGTACACAACGCGGCCGTGAAGCTACCGAGCGCGCGTACACACATCTTGGAAAAATCAAAAATCCGGAACGGGGAAAGCTTTTTTAATGATGAATGATGAACATGAATATGGCTCCGGTTAAATCCTCCTTTTTCGCCGGCGTCGGGGGGAGAAAAGCATGGCCACAACCAATACTCCCAACGTGCTGGCCAGCGCATCAATGAAAATATGAGAAAGCGTTTCGAAGAGATCGTGAAAACTGAAAACTTCCAGAAAAGTTAGTAAAATCTGATGAAAAAGAATTAGTGTGAAAGCATATTTCAAAAAGCCCGTAACGCCCAGTTTCGACAACCCCGGCTCTTCGCCTTTGGTATATTCTAATGTCGGGAAATAAAATTTTATTACTCCCGGACGTGCAAAAGCAATGAAAACCACAGCGGCCGCATGCAAACCCATCGTGTTTTCAAAAAAATCAAGGCTCAGTCCGGTAACAAAAGCCAGCAATAGTAACAGGCTTTTGTGAGTGTCGAATGGCAGGAGCAGGATAAACAGCAGGTAAACGTACGGAATAACATAACCGCCAAACTGCACGGTATCTAACACCAGCACCTGAAACAGCATTAGAAGCACAAAACGGACGATATTTTTCACATAAACGTTATTCATCTCCTGTCTCCTCCAATAATTTCATTTTTTCCTTCTTATCCAGGCTTTTGATGATGTAAACGTAATGCAGGCTGTTGAAGTCGGTGCTAAATTGTAAGTCGGCTTTGTTCAGACTGTGATTTTTGCTTTTCTCAAAATCGTGGACGACGCCAATGTTCAGGCCTGCGGGAAAGATAAAAGAGTTACCACTTGTGATAATGCTATCGCCTTTGTTTAGATGGATATGTGCCGGTATATCAACCACTTCACCCCGCTGTCTGTGCTTTTCGTTCCAAATCACATTCACCAACTGGTCATCTTTTTTTATGCGGGCGCTGATGTGTGTGTGTATGTTCAATAATGACATGGCCAACGAATAGTTTTCGGAAACTCCAATGATAATACCCGCAATTCCTTTGTCCGACAGCACGCCCATCTCCTTTTGAATACCCTGCCTTTTCCCTTTATTCAAAACAATAAAATTGCTGACATGGTTTACTGTGTTGTGAATAACGATAGCCGGGATATATCGGAAAGACGAATCCTTTTTTTTAGAATAATTACTATCTGCCGGAAGATAACTTGTTAAAAGAGCGTTTCGCAAACGAGCATTTTCATTCAAAAGCTGCCGATTTTGTTTTTTCAGGTTAAAATAATCCGTCATTCCGTCGTAAACATTATAGATTTCGCCACTGATGTCGCTGGCTGCATTAAAACCCAACATGTGCTGGTAAGAAGAACTGTTCATCAGCATCACAGCAGAAACAATCTCCAGTAAGATAAACAGACTGAGGAATTGATGCTTCAGAAAAAAGGCCAGCAAATTACGCATGCAATAACAAAAATTATTTTACTTTATCAGGAAAGTAAATTTCTCAAAGTTTTTCAAAGCAATTCCTGTGCCGCGGGCCACGGCACGTAAGGGGTCTTCGGCTACATGAATGGGCAGATGTGTCTTTTGGTGAATCCGCTTGTCGAGACCGCGCAACAACGACCCTCCTCCGGCAAGGTAAATTCCGGTACGAAAAATATCGGCCGAAAGTTCGGGCGGTGTGTTTTCCAAAGCATTCAGCACGGCTGCTTCCACCTTTGAAATTGACTTATCAAGGCAAGTGGCAATTTCTTTGTAGTTTACCATTATTTCTTTGGGAATGCCGGTAAGCATGTCGCGACCGTGTACGGCATAATCGTCCGGCGGGTTCTCCAGATCGGTAAGGGCAGCGCCCACTTCGATTTTAATCCGTTCGGAAGTACGTTCTCCAATAGTAATGTTGTGCTGCTTACGCATGTACTCTTCAATGTCGGCATTAAAATCATCTCCCGCAATGCGGATGGAAGTGTTATTCACAATGCCGCCAAGAGCAATCACAGCAATTTCGCTGGTGCCGCCTCCGATATCGATAATCATATTTCCGGTGGGTTCCAGCACATCAATACCGATGCCAATGGCAGCGGCCATAGGCTCATGGATCAGTTTTATCTCTTTGGCACCTGCCTGCTCTGCCGAATCTTTTACCGCACGCTCCTCCACTTCCGTGATGCCGGAGGGGATACAAATCACCATTTTCAAGGCTGGCGGAAACAGCGAACCTTTGATACCAATCATCTTAATCATTTCCCGAATCATGTACTCAGCCGACTGGAAATCGGCAATCACGCCATCCCGCAAAGGCCTGATGGTTTTGATATTATCGTGTGTTTTGCCATGCATCATCATGGCCTTTTTTCCCACAGCAATAATTTTTCCGGTGTTTCGCTCCAGCGCCACAATGGAAGGTTCGTCCACCACCACTTTATCATTGAAAATGATTACTGTATTGGCTGTTCCCAAATCTATGGCAATCTCTTTGGTCAAAAATGAAAATAGACCCATGTTTTATCTCTCCTTTTATGCTCTTGTTTTATAAATTCTTTTGCAAAGATACTTAATGTTTAAAATGTCGGACCCCTGTAAAGACCATGCTTAACTGATACTGATCACAATAAGCGATGGAATCTTTGTCGCGAATAGAACCGCCTGGCTGGATAACTGCTTTGATGCCGGCTTTATCCGCTATTTCAACCGAATCGGCAAAGGGAAAAAATGCATCGGAAGCCATGACAGCGCCTTTTAGCGAAAGTTCAAAAGCATTGGCTTTTTCGATGGCGTGTTGCAAAGCATCCACCCGCGAAGTTTGCCCGGTTCCCGATCCGAGCAACTGTTTGTTTTTGGCCAACACAATGGCATTGCTTTTGGTGTGTTTCACAATTTTGTTAGCGAAAAGCAAGTCTTCCACTTCGGCTGCCGTGGGTTTTATTTTTGTTTTGACTTCGAGGTTGGCATTGGTTTCGGTAACCTCATCGCGCTGCTGCCACAAAACGCCGTTCAGCACAGAACGAAACTGTTCACCGGCAAAAGCATAATCTTTCTTTTTCAGGATGATTCGGTTTTTTTTAGTCTTTAAAACTTCCAGTGCTTCAGGTTCATAACCGGGAGCAAAAATGATTTCAAAGAAAATTTTGTTTATCTCGGTGGCAGTGGTAAAATCAACGGGACGATTCGTTATCAGAACTCCGCCGAAAGCCGAAACAGGGTCACCTGCCAGCGCATCTTTCCAGGCTTCAGTCAGGTTTTCGCGGCAGGCCAGCCCACAGGCGTTGTTGTGTTTTGTCACGGCAAAAGTTGTCTCTTCAAAATCGTCGATGAGGTGAATGGCCGCATCTAAGTCAAGCAGGTTGTTGTAAGAGATGGCTCTTCCGTGAAGTTGCTCGAAAATCTCTTCCGGATGACCGTAGAAAATACCCTTCTGATGCGGATTTTCGCCGTAACGCAGCACATTGACCTTTTGTTCGCTCTTTTTAAAACTTTGGATGTTGCCGGGATTTATCCAATTGAAAATCGCAGTGTCGTAATGCGAGCTCACGTCAAAAGCTTTGGCAGCAAAATAACGCCGGTCGTCCAAACTGGTTTCGCCTCCTTTTTGCTCCAGCAGGGCAATCAGTTCACCGTACATTGAAACGGAAGGTATCACCAGCACATCAAGATAATTTTTGGCTGCTGCCCGGATAAGCGCAATGCCGCCAATGTCAATTTTTTCAACGATTTCCTGCTCGTTACGGGTTTGTTTCAGAGTATCTTCAAAGGGATACAAATCCACGATGACCAAATCGAAGGTTGGAATAGAATATTCCTGCAACTGCGTCAGATCGTTTTCGTTTTCGCGGCGGGCAAGGATACCGCCGAAGACTTTGGGGTGTAATGTTTTGACTCTTCCCCCGAGGATAGAGGGATAGTCGGTCAGCGATTCAACCGTATGTGCGGGGAAACCGTTTTTGGTAATAAAATCATAAGTCCCGCCGGTGGAATACAGTTCAATCCCCGCATCGGATAATTTTTTTAGAATAGGGAGAAGACCTTCTTTGTTAAAAACCGAAACCAAAGCCGTTTTTATCTTTTTCACAACTTATTAAGTTTTAAATGATTAAATGGATAACAATGTTCTCTATTTTCTTTTTGCAAAATACAAGGAAAAGATGAATTTTTCCTTTAATTTTGAAAATATATTTTTCGCACGGCGCCAGCGTCAGCATTAACAAAATAAGTTATAAAATGATTCTTTTAAAACTCATATACGAAAGTTTGGTATTCGCCTATAAGTCACTTATTATTAATAAGGTAAGAACCGTCCTTTCTCTTCTTGGCATCACCATTGGTATTTTTTCCATTATTTCGGTTTTCACGATTTTCGACAGTCTGCAGTCGAATATAACGAGTGAAATCAATTCGTTGGGTAATAATGTACTTTTTATACAAAAATGGCCTTGGGTGATGGGAGGAGGGATGCAGTGGTGGAAATATTTTCAGCGTCCGCAGCCTACGGTAGAGGAGATGAAAGAAATTTTGAAAAGAAGCAGTACCGTTGCCGATGCCGCTTATATGTTTTCGGTTACCCGCAATGTTTACAACGGTGATAATTCAATGGATAATATTCCGGTTGTTGCCGTTTCCTATCATTACAACAAAGTGATGCCTTTTGATTTGCAGGAGGGTCGCTATTTTACGATGAATGAAAGTCAGGAAGGCCGGAATCTGGCCATCATTGGTTCGGATATTGCGAAGAATCTCTTTCCCCATGAGGATCCCATAGAACGTAGCATCAAAATTTTCGGACGTAAATTGCAGATTATCGGTGTGATAAAAAAGAAAGGGGAAAGTGTTTTTGGAAATTCTTCCGATAACTGGGTTATTATTCCCGTCAACTATGCCCGTACTTTGGTGGATCCGAAAAACATTAACTCCTCCATTGTTGTTATGGCAAAGCCTTATGTGAGTGTTGACGCCATGAAAGATGAACTGACCGGAATCATGCGTTCCATTCGTAAGTTAAAACCCCGGGCCGATGATAATTTTGCCATCAACCAGACCGATATCATTAACAAAGGTTTCGATAAGCTTTTCCGTGTACTTGCCATGGTGGGATGGATTATCGGTGGCTTTTCACTACTGGTGGGTGGCTTTGGTATTGCGAACATTATGTTTGTATCGGTGAAAGAACGTACCAGCCAGATTGGTATTCAGAAATCGCTTGGGGCAAAGAACTATTTCATCCTGTTACAGTTTCTTTTTGAAGCCGTTTTCCTGTCCATCCTCGGCGGAATAGTAGGCTTGCTGATAGTCTTTGCTATAACTGCTGTCAGCTCGTCTCTCGTGGGTTTCACCCTCACATTGACGCTAAAAAATATTTTGCTGGGTATTGGTGTTTCCGGATTTATCGGAGTCATATCCGGATTTATTCCTGCCTGGAGCGCTTCCCGTCTTGATCCGGTGGATGCTATGCGGTCAACTTTCTAGGCTCTTAATTTTAATAGTCGTCTGTTTTTTGGCAGAAAATCACCTTGCCAAAGAGGCGAGGCAGACAAATAAAAAATTCGAAAAAATCAATTTTCAAATGGAAATCCAATTGTTTGAGGTTTTGATTATTAGAATTTATTTGGGTTTTGTGGTTTGGAATTTGTTTTTTCCTGTTTATCCGGGTTAGAATATGCTAAAGTTCTAAATATAAAGCATTTCGACTTCTATTTTCCCCCTTTCATGTCGATAAGATAATCCACATAGAGTTCTCCGTTCAGGGAATAATTTGGGGGTGTGATATTCAGGTTGATAAAACAGTAATAATAAGGTTTTACCTTAGCCCAATCCATAATCTGGGCAGCTGCTTTAAAAGTTCCGCCGGTGGCCAGCACATCATCAACAATTAGAACATGCGTTCCCTCCACCAAAGCATCTTTTTTCATTTCAATCACATCTTCGCCATACTCTTTTTTGAAAGAAGCGGTGTAAACCTCTCCGGGTAGTTTTCCTTTTTTGCGGAGGGGTACAAAACCAACGCCAAGCTGATTGGCAATGGCCGTTCCCAGGATAAACCCACGTGCTTCAATACCGGCCACCATGGTAACTTTGTCATGAAAAAAGTCTGCTACGCTGTTTACCACAATCTCCATGGAAAGTCTACTCATAAACAGCGGTGTAATATCCACAAAACGAATCCCTTTGATGGGATAATCATCATAGAATCGTACCATTCCCGGGAACATGTCCTTTCTGGAGTTTTCTAAATAAATCATAATGCTCACGCTTAATGAATAAATATTTCAAAAATCCTTTAACACTACAAATATAATTTAAAAATGGTACTGCTGTAAATTTTATGGAAAACTATTGTATCGTATAATTATTATATTGACGGAAGTC
>CAZRAW010000107.1:0-7954 GCA_964598065.1 uncultured Lentimicrobiaceae bacterium | reverse complement strand
AAAATTTTCTCAATATTTTTTTTCAGAAGAAAGCCGGCGATTTGATTTTACCTTATCTTTGCTTTCCGGTAACACATAAATGTATGTTAGCGGACAACTTCATTCAAAACCACGTTCAGCAGTTTCCCTTTAAGGAAAAGGTTGTGTATTTCTCAGACGGTTCTCACCGTCTTTTTTTATGTTTTTTCTCATCAAAATCAAACTTCCATGATTAATTTAAAAAGCCGGAGTCTGGTCTCCATAACCGATTACAGCAAAGAAGAGATTCTGAAAGTTCTCGACATTGCCGAAAATTTTGAAAAAGACCAGCGACAGAAAATCCTTACCAACCATGTGATTGCATCATTGTTTTTTGAGCCTTCCACCCGTACCCGGCTCAGTTTCGAAAGCGCCGTCCAGTATCTTGGCGGCAGCATCATAGGCTTTGCCAATGCCAACACCTCCAGTGTGCGAAAAGGAGAATCGTTGAAAGATACTATTTTGACAGTAAGCAATTACTGCGACCTCATCGTAATGCGCAACCCGTTAGACGGCAGCGCACGGTATGCCAGCGAGGTTTCGCCCGTACCTATCATCAATGCCGGCGATGGCGCCAACCAGCATCCCACACAATGTCTGCTCGATTTGTATTCCATCCGTAAGACGCAGGAAACACTGGAAAACATTCAAATTGCCCTCGTGGGCGATTTAAAATACGGCCGTACCGTCCATTCGCTGGTGCAGGCGCTGAGCCTTTTCAACGCCACTTTCCATCTAATTTCTCCCGAATCGCTCAAGTTGCCCAGCGGCGTAAAGAAGTGGATTAAAGATGCCGGACTGGAATATCACCAATACACGGAACTTTCGGATGTTATTCCCTTTGCCGACATTATTTACATGACCCGCATTCAGGGCGAACGTTTCCCGGATTCCATGGAGTACGAGAAGGTGAAAAATTCATACATACTGAATAATAGTATGTTAGAAAAATCGAAAGAGACCACGCGCATATTGCATCCCATGCCCCGCGTGAATGAAATCAGCGAAGATGTGGACGGTAACCCGAAAGCCTACTATTTTCAACAGGCCAAAAACGGCGTTTACGTCAGGCAGGCACTTATTACTGCTATTTTAGGGCTAAAAGATTAGATAAACGGACTTAAAACTCTCAGACCATGAAAAACAAAAGAACAGAATTAAAAGTATCGGCCATACGTAGCGGCACCGTCATCGACCATATTCCGGCAGAAAATACTTTTCGTGTTTTTGCCATGCTCAACTTAGAAAAAAGTACCGACCACGTTTATTTCGGCACCAACCTGGAGAGCAAGAAGCTGGGGAAAAAAGGCATCATAAAAATCAGTAATATATTTTTCAAGCCAGAGGAAATCAGCAAAATAGCACTGGTTGCTCCACATGCCACTCTCATCGAGATAAGAGATTATGAAGTTGTTAAAAAAGAACAGGTCTTGCTTCCCGATGAGATTCAAAAAATCGTGAAATGCGTCAACCCGAAATGCGTTACCAACAACCAAAACGTGCCAACGCACTTTAAAATTATTCAGGACTATCACGGAAAAATGAAACTAATCTGCCGTTATTGTGAAAAGACCATGAGCATAGATAACATCGAATTTGTTTAAACAGTGTAACTTAGAAAACGTCAATTTCTTCGTTATTCTCGTACAGAATTTCAGTACAATGACTTTTCCCCAGGTTATTTCTTTGTGCGTATTGTGGAGACACAAATTCTTCCATTAAAATTATTTGTATTTTTGTAATCTATGAAAACAAAGATTTTCATATTTGTTTTGGCCGCTCTGATGACTTTTCAGTACACACAGGCGCAGACTTTTGGGCAGGATGTGAAAGGAGTTTCATCCCCAAACAAAACCTTTTTCAAGCCCGATGTCCGGCTTTCTCTTGGAACTTCCTTTTATAGCTTTTACCCGGGCATGAACGGTTTCAGTACTTGGGTTGCTCCGGAAATCAGTATGCCCATCAACAAGAAATGGACGGTTGCCGCCGGCATTGCCTACACCAGTTTTCTAACGACAGGTACTCCGGAAACAGCAGGATTCGGCAGCACTGTTCAAAACTACGGTTCAGTTTATGTGAAAGGCAGGTATCAGATGAACGACAAACTCGCTATCACAGCCATGGGCTACAAAACATTCAACCTTTCACCGCAAAAACCTAAAGACAATGTTAATCCCCGTGCAATAGATTTTAGCAACGGCGGCGCCATGATTAGCGTAAACTACAAAGTAAGCAACCATTTCAGGATTAATGCCGCTTTTTCCATGGAACAGCGTCATTATAATCCATTCGACCTCTATGGGTACGGTTATCCCGGTTTTGGTGGCGGATATTACGACAGTCCGATGGGGCCTGTGGTTCCCGGAGGATTTTATCCCCGGTTTTAACTCCGGACAATTTATTACTTCTTAAAAAACAATCATCATGAGTAATTCAAAAAACTACATCTGGACAGGTCTGTTTATTGCCATTGGCCTGACCGTGCTGGGATTTTTTATCCTGCAAAGCGCACATGTAATGAGATTCAGCAACCGTTATGTAAATGTAAAGGGCCTTGCCGAAAAAGAGGTAAAAGCAGATGTGGCCATCTGGCCCATCACTTTCAAAGAAGCCGGAAATAATCTGTCCGACCTTATGAGGATTGTTAAAAGAAATAAAAATATCATTTTTAAATTTCTAAAAAAGCAGGGATTTACCGATGATGAAATTACCGTATCGCCTTTGGCAACCAATGATTTGACGATGGATCAATACAGAACCAAACCTCCTCAATATCGTTACATTACAACCACAACCATTACGGTTTACTCCCACAAAGTGGATTCCGTACGCAAAGCCATGGGGCTTATAAATGAACTGGGGCAACAAAACATTGCCATTTTACCGCAAAACTTTGACAACAAAACACAGTTTTTGTTTACGGGCCTTAACAAAATAAAACCGGGCATGGTGGAAGAAGCTACTGCTAACGCCCGAAAGGTTGCCTATAAATTTGCCAAAGATTCGGGTAGTAAACTTGGAGAAATCAAAAGCGCTTACCAGGGGCAGTTTTCTATTACCAACCGCGACAGCAACACGCCGTACATCAAAAAAGTCCGGGTGGTGGTTACCATGGATTATTATCTCGCCAATTAGAGTCTGTCTATAAAGTCCGCTAACTTCGTTATAATCGTTTTTCATACCAGTCATCCCGATACTCAAAACTCGCAAGCCTTGTTAGCTAACTTTCTATTCCGGACTGACTTCATGGACAGACCATATTCAGCCCGCAGCAACGAAGTAGATGATGTGCTACGGACTTATTCACAGCAGGCCCTGTTTATAAAAAGCCCTTCCGAAAATGGTCTATTTTGAACCATTCTAAAATGCTTTAACCCAAGTTATTAAGACATCGAACTTCTTAATTTTTATTTGTTCCAAATATAAATTAAGATTTTATCGTTAATTAATTAACTACAATTGTTATCTGTATAACAAATGATGTTATTTTTGGCCTACAATTTCTATAGAACTAATATTATAAAATGAATAATATGAAATCTATCAAATGGGTCACCTCTCTCGCAATCCTGTTAATCATCAGTTTTCAGGTTAGGGGCCAGTCTTTTACAAAGTATAATACTAATGAATCCAGCAAGATATTCATCAGCGGAACCTCTACCCTCCACAATTGGAAGGAGGAGCTGAAAAAGTTCACGGTTACGGTTTTGGCAGAACAAAACAATACCGATGACATTGTATTTAAAAACATCCGGTTTACAGCATTGGTTGGAGAATTAAAAGGCGAATCATCTCTTATGGATGACAAAACCTTTAAAGCGATGAAAAAGGACAAATATCCCATAATTTCATTTAGCTCGGAAGGTGAAACAAAACTGCCGGTCGTCGAAAATAAGTTTGCCGGGAAAGTTGGCGGAATTCTCACCATAGCCGGAGTAAAAAAACAGGTTATCGTAGAAGTAAAAGGAGTCATAGAAAACGGGCAGATTTCAGTTTTCGGTATTTATTCTGTCTCAATGTCTGATTATGGCATAACAGCCCCGACATTCCTCTTCGGCACTATTAAAACGGGAAACAATATTAAAGTCCACTTTAACTTTCAGTTCAATAAAATAAAAAATTTAAAACACCCTTAAATTAATTTAATGTATCACTAAAATTTATGTAAAATGAAAAAGTTATTTTTTATTCTCTTAGCCATGTTGTTTTCAACGGCCATGTGGGCACAACAGTTCGAAACTCCGCAAATTGATGCGAAGCCCTTCACAAAAATAAAGGTCCACGTTGGGGGTGATTTTGCCATGCAATTTCAGGCCCTGAACCAACACGCAGATTCTACCCTGATTAAATTGGGGAAAGGAATTAATCTTCCTACAGCAAATATGACCATAAGTGCTTATCTCGCTCGTGGTATTAAGGTTCATTTGACAGTTTACTTATCCTCTCGTCATCACCCTGACACCTGGGTAAAAGGAGGGTATTTACTTATTGACAGGTTACCTTTTAAAGGTACTGAAAGTTTTATGAAGTACCTAACGCTGAAAGTGGGCGATATGGGATTGAATTACGGCGACGCCCATTTCTTCCGTTCCGATAACGGAAATATAATCAAAAATCCATTTATCGGTAATTTAATTATGGATGGTTGGACAACTGCACCCGCTGCCGAATTAATGTTTCGAAACAAAGGTTTTTACCTAATGGGTGGCCTTACCAGCGGTTCGTTGAAACAATCCCTGGCCGGATATAGTAAATATACAGGGTACACTGCCAATAACATGTTGGATCAGCTGGCATTTTATTGGAAAGCCGGAGTTGATAAAACTTTCTCTAATGATATGAGACTACGTGTTAGCTTTTCCGGTTACCACAGTGCTAAAAACAACTTCGGCACCTTATATTTTGGAGAACGCACCGGTACCCGTTTTTATTTGGTCATGGTTCGTCAGACCAATAGTCCGGAGGATGTTGACATCTCAGCAAATCCGTTTACCGGCCGTTGGGGACCAGGTTTTACCAATAAGGACAACAGTTACATGTTCAACATTTTTGCAAAACTAAAAGGACTGGAATTGTTTGGCACTTACGAAATTGCAAAAGGCACCACTGATTTTGTTGGCGCTAATTTCAACTTCTCCCAGTATGCATTTAACGCCCAATACTATTTCGGGAAAGACCGAAACTTCTATATTGGCGGTAAAATAAATGGTGTAACTAATCACCAGGGACAAAAGGTCTCACGTTTCGAAGGGGGCATGGGTTGGTTCTTCACCAAAAATATCATAATTAAAGCAGATTATGTAAAACAGACCTATACCAACTTTTCTCAATATGGTAATGATGCCGGTTTCAACGGACTGATGTTTGAAGCCGCTATGTCCTTTTAATTAAGGGAACTAAGAAAAGGCTGCTTCCTGAGGTGATCTCTCAAAACCTCAGGCACAGCCTTTTTGTTTTTTGGCTGTCAAAGATTCACACACAAAGGGCTTTAGGAAAAATATTATTAATCAATTTTCCCTTCAGTCACATACCATCACCGAAATGAAAATAGGAACGTCACTTAAAGTTTGCTATTTTACTTTCCTGCTTTTTACCATTCCCCTATTTGGCCGGCAGGCGACTCACACTAACGTAATAATTCCCGAAAATAAAATAATCATTACCGGAGAAAGTAATATTCAGCATTTCATCATCAGCTATTATTTCAGAAAACTATTAAAACCCGCCAATTCAATAAATGAGAATTTATGTCCGCCCAAACCGGAAGTACTTCAGATTCCGGTACATAAACTTTTGTTTAGCAACAGGCATATAAAAACAGGCTTTCTCCGGTTGGTACATGCCCATGAATATCCATATATTAAGTTATTCTATGCCCCGGAAATATTCAATGTGCAACTCAACAAACAGCAACAAAAAATTATTTCAATAACTGTACAAATTACCGACGTACAAAAAACATATCAGGTTCCTGTTTTGTTTATTAGCAATAATGGGCCCTATACCGAGTTGAAAGGTCATATCAGGATTAAACTGTCAGATTTTAACCTGAAACCAAAAAGATATCTTTTGGGGTTAATCAGCATTAAAGATGCACTCAAAATCAATTTTAATTTGTATTTTTAGTTCCAAAATGAACCGGTAAAATAAAAAAAGGCTATATGAAAGTAAACACTTTACAACGATATGGTTTACGTGCCATGATAGAAATTGCACTTGATAAGGAGCAGCATGGTGTTTTTCAGAAAAATATTGCAAGCCGACAGAAAATATCATTGAAATATCTTGACCATATTATCAGAGGGCTTAAAACAGCCGGTTTAATCAGAAACAAAAGAGGAAGAAAAAGCGGCTACATATTAACCAGGCCCGCTTCGGAGATCACTGCGCTAAACATCCTGAACGCCTTCGAGGCCGATGTTCAGATTGTGGATTGCGTAAGTCCTGATGTCGAATGTATTTTGAAAGACATTTGCGTTGCAAATTCTTTTTGGGGAGGATTAAACATGTGTATTAAAAATTACCTCAAGTCGATTTCATTAGAAAACCTAATTGACCAGAAAAAAAGGTTGGACGTAAAAGTAGAAGAGTAACTTGCCTCATAACACATCCGCGACTTCACCTCGAATTACAGAATTATTTTAATTTTGTCAAAAAGCTGTCCGCTGTCTGTAAATTTACCGGCAGAAGCCCAGGCTTTTATCAAATTATCAAAGACTTTTCAAACAAAACAAAGTGATTGTCAAGAGGTTCAGAACATTATCCATTTCCTTCATTTTGTGTAAAACGGGGTAAATCAATTTTCAGAAACATATTATCCCGGCCATCACATAAGCACTTCAATGCAAATGAATTCTTTTTTAAAGAAAAAATAAAAACAGATGACAAATCAAACAACAACGAGACAAAACCAAACAGGTCCGATCATTATCATCGGGCTATTATTTTTCATTTTTGGTTTTGTTACCTGGCTCAATGCAACGCTAATACCCTATCTTAAAACAGCTTGCGAGCTTACCACCTTCGAATCGTATCTCGTAACGTTTGCTTTTTACATCTCTTATTTTGTCATGGCGCTTCCCTCATCAAAAGTGCTGGAAAAGGTGGGCTTTAAAAACGGCATGTCGCTGGGATTGCTCATTATGTCGCTGGGGGCACTAATTTTTATTCCGGCGGCTTACACCCGGACTTATTCCTGGTTTTTAACCGGCCTTTTTGTGCAGGGAGCCGGCCTGGCGCTTTTGCAAACGGCTGCCAACCCTTATGTTACCATTCTAGGTCCTATTGAAAGTGCAGCTAAACGCATCAGCATCATGGGTGTAGCCAATAAATTTGCCGGCATTTTGAGCCCGGTTATTCTCGGAGCCGTTATCCTTAACGGGATTGGAAAACTCAACAAAAACCTTACCGGCATGAACAGTGCAGACAAGGCTACTGCCTTAAATGCACTGGCGCTGAAAGTTATTTTGCCTTACGCGATAATTGCTGTCGTTTTGGTCATTATGGCTGTGCTTACCTGGATATCGAGCCTGCCGGAGGTCGAAGCCAAAGAAGAAAATGTTCCGGACGGCGGGACAAAAAGAACAAGCCTGTTCGGATTCCCTTACTTTTGGCTTGGTGTGGTGGCTTTGTTCTTTTATGTGGGCGCCGAAGTGGTTGCCGTGGATACGTTGATTAATTACGGTCTCTCGCTGGGATTTAATATCAATGTTGCCAGGTTCTTCTCTTCGTTCACACTCGTTGCCATGATTGTCGGTTATTTGGTCGGTATCATCACTATCCCAAAATATATCTCACAGCAAAAGGCTCTTCGGTATTTTGCCCTGCTGGGTATTCTTTTTACGCTGATTGCGGTTTTTACGCACGGTTATGCCTCGGTACTGTTCGTTGCCTCCCTCGGTTTTGCCAATTCTATCATGTGGCCTGCCATCTGGCC
>CAZRAW010000106.1:0-7992 GCA_964598065.1 uncultured Lentimicrobiaceae bacterium | reverse complement strand
GATTGAAAAATGGCGTGTTTATGCGTCTCAGCGCGAAGTGTAGGAAAATTTCTGTTACCGGTTCACCAGCGTTCCGATCTTTTCACCAGCTACAACTTTTCCAAGGTTTCCTTTTTTGTTCATATCAAATACAAGAATGGGCAAGCTGTTCTCTTTGCAAAGTGTAAAAGCAGTCATATCCATGATTTTCAGCTTCTTTTCGTAAGCTTCGTCAAAGGTGAGGTGGTCATATTTTGAGGCTGTGGGGTCTTTTTCGGGGTCAGCCGAATAAATGCCATCCACACGGGTGCCCTTCAGCAAAATATCGGCATGAATTTCAACCGCCCGCAGAACAGAGGCAGAATCGGTAGTGAAAAACGGATTGCCGGTTCCGCCTGCAATAATCACAATATAGCCTTTTTCGAGATAATCGATGGCTTTTTTGCTGCTCGTGCTCTCGGTAATAGGGTCAATGAATAATCCGGAAAGCAGCTTGACTTTTAGTCCCTGCTTTTCCAGCTCGCCTTGCAGCGCCAAGGAGTTGATAACGGTGGCCAGCATCCCCATGTAGTCGCCCTGTACGCGATCGAATCCTTCGGCAGCGCCCTGCAGGCCGCGAAAAATATTTCCTCCGCCAATCACAATGGCTGTTTGCACGTGCTGGTTAACAACGGTTGCAATATCATTGCAATAAGCATCTAATGTTTCAGGGTTAATGCCGGATTGCCTGCCACCCATAAGCGCTTCGCCGCTTAACTTTAACAGAATTCTTTTATATTTCATGTGATATGTGTTCAAAAAATTATTGAAAAGCAAAGATAAGGATTCCCGGATAAAAAAATTCCCATCCGGAATAATTCTCAAATATCTTTGATAAAACAGCGCCGGCGCTTGTGTTGGATGTGGTCGAAATTTTTCCAGTTGGCAATAACATGGCGGTTGGTCTCAAAATTACCGGTGGTCTCCACAATATGCAGCCCATCTCTCAGCATTTGGTTTTGAATTTCAGAATACAAAACCACCGCAACCCCTTCATGTTCATATTCAGGTTTTACACCACCCAAAAAGAGATCAATGACTTTGGGGTTTTTAATGGCTTTTTTAATATGATAAAGACCAAAAGGAAACAACTTGCCGTTAGCTTTTTGCATGGCCTCCGACAAAGAAGGAACGGCAAGTATAAAACCAACTACTTCGCCATCCTTTTTTACAAAGTAAATATATTTCGGATTGATAATTTTAAAATATTTTTTTGTGTACATGTCCACCATCTCTTTATCGAAAGAGATAACAAACGGCAGCGATGCGAAGGCATCATTTACAATGTCGAAAAGGACTTTGGTGTAGGGGAGAAGCTCACGGGTCTTTTCAAACCTGACTACTTCAAAGCCAAAGCGCCTTTTCATTAGTTCTGCTCCGCGAGTTGCTTTGTCAATAGCCTTACGTCCTGCGTTTAAACGAAATTCAAGCCAGTCTATCTCTTTCCGAAAGCCGTAGTCTTCAATATGTTTTTGATAGTAAGGGTGATGATAAACGGAAGCAACGGAAGGCAGATAATCAAATCCTTCAATCAAAAGTCCCTGGTTGTCCAGGTTGGTATATCCCAGTGGGCCGTGGACTGTTTTCATTCCTTTTTCTTTTATCCATTCAACAGCCTTATCCATCAGTACACGAAAAACTTCTTTGTCATCAAAAAATTCTATCCGGGAAAAGCGTCCCAGTTTTTTACCAACTTTTTCGTTGTATTTGTGGTTGATGATAGCGCCAATGCGTCCGGCAGGTTTTCCATCGCGGTAAGCGATCCAAAATTCAGAATCACAGAATTTCATAGACGGATTGTACTTTGGATTCATTGTTTTTAACTCATCGGATATTAAGGGCGGAACCCAGAAAGCATTGCCGCGATATACCTCAAAAGGCAGCCCGACAAAATCTTGTTTTTGTTTTTTGTTTCTGACGACTTGAAGCGTGATGGTCATGTAATTTTGATATTTTTTATTTAATGAAGTTGTTTTAAAGTTAAGTAACTTTAATTTCTAATTTTTGTAAAACTAACGTAAAAAATTTACATGCTAAACCGGTAAGAGAATTTTACGAGAAAAATATTGGTTGCATGGGTTTTAAAAAGTTGCCCAAGATTATTACCAAAATTAAAAGTTCCATTTTCGGAATTGTTGTTTCTATTCTGAGACCAGACAAGAAAGAAGGTTGAGCCCGGGACAAATTCCCAGCGAAGCACCATGTTTGACCTGAATTCCATAACACTGAAATCGGGATTATGTAGCGTGAAATTGATATTCCCATCGTCGTTATCATCAATTAAATATTGATTATTTGTTTTGTCGTAGGTAATTTCGCTCGCTGTGTATTGGTGAAATTGTGAAGCAAAAATTTTTTGGTCCGGGTTGATAACTTTTTTAAAACCGGAATAATCCCCTGAGAAAAGGAAAGGCTGCCCCCAGTATTCAAGCGACAGGTTCGGTGTAAAAGAGAAGTTAACACGCAGGCTTGCCGAGAGTGTTTCCTTTTGGATGCCTGAAACGAGGTAAACATTTTTTCCGTTCTCCTTTTCGGTAGATACGTAAATAAAATCCTTTGATGATTTAGAGTAGTTTGGCATTAATGAAAGGCTGAGTGCCGGAATGGGACGATACCTGATACGTAGTCCGAAGTTCATAGATTTGCTGTAATGCCGGTCTCCTTTTCCCAAGTTGAAATTAACGCCTGCCGATAGTTTTTTTCTGCTGTCTGTTCCGATACCAATTCCAAAGTTCCAGCGTCCCGGCACCTTAATGGAAGGCCCTCCCCGCAATTCGTGACGGTCAAGTTCATAGCCCCCGCGATGGATACCAAGATTTAAATTCCAATAATTTTTAAACTGGGTGTTGAGATTAAGATTGTATCCGGTAATCGTGTTTCTTCCTTTAAAGTCAAAGCCGCTCCACTGGCCAAGATATATACTCATAGAACGGAAAATACTGAATGGGTCCCAAAGGATATAATTTACCCAGGCCGATTGTTTTATTATGTTAGCGATACGCATGTAGCCCTGGTCGTTGACTTCCAATCCGGGGCTAAGCATGCTGCCACGTACTCCATATTGCCAATGGCTTCCGCCTATTTTAGCAAACTCGACGCTGGCACCGGTTCCCTGAAGTATTCGCAGTGTAGTATCGAGTTTTCTTGTGCCATCCGGTTTTTGGTAATAACGTCTTGACGACTCCTGCTCATGGGTAATGGCTTCCGTACTTCCGTTTATACTGCTTCCTACCGCTGTGGCGCTCAGGCGATAAGCTTTGTCTTTCCAGAAAGTCTGAAAATCAATACCGCCGGTGTAAGCTGCCGTGGGCAGGTACATCAGGCTGCTGTCTTTGATAAATCGGTTGGTTGCTGTAACCATTCCCCCGATAATGGTTTTGCCTTTGTTAATATCTTTTTGTATTCTGGCATTGAAATAGTTGGTCATGGGCTCAATAGTCTGTTTGCTGCGGACCCCGGCACTGTCGATAGTTGCTTTGGTGTTGTTGGTAAGGCTTTCGAGAACCCCGATGGACCAACCGTTTTTTGTTTTTCCCGAAAGTTTAAAGGCGCCGAGAATACGTGTGGCTTCGGGAACTTTTGCATATTCGCCTGCAGATAAATGAGGGGAATTATGCGGAACTCGTCCGATACGGCGCGAATAGAACAGATTTTCCCGGCTAAACCTGCCGCCACCGACTATAAGCGGGAAATTAAAGATATTATTTTCTGCTACAAAAAAAGGTCTTCTTTCAGGAAAATAAGTTTCAAAAGCGGTAAGGTTTACTACTGATGGGTCTGCTTCCACCTGCCCGAAATCAGGATTTATCGTAAAATTAAGTGTCAGGTCGTTGGTAACGGCAATTTTTCCATCCAAACCAACGGAATAGCCCGGTGTAATTCCTGTGGCAAAAGGATTCCCAGGCTGCTTTTCCTCTGTCTTTAGTTTGCCAAGAATATAAGGTGTTAGTGCGACTTCTTTTTTGGGGTGTATGTTGTTGATGCCGGTAAGACTTCCCCAGTGGCTTACCCATCCGGATACTTCTTTAGATTGTGGCGACCACAAATCCAACTCCTGTTTGCGATAAATTTTCCGCATAATCTGAAGGCCCCAAACATGATTCTTTACTTTTGCAAAACGTAATTGCGACAGAGGAATACGCATTTCGGCAACCCATCCCAACGAATCAATGGAGGTTTTAACGTACCAAACCGGATTCCATGTGGCATCCATCTCGTCATCATTGGTAAACTTACCATCAAATTTTACGCCTACGGCATTGACCGAAAAAACAAAACCGGTCAGCTTATCGTTGTAACTGTCAATGCCGATGGCTACCCAGTCGCCATCGGTTTTATCACGGCGCGAAAGAATTCTTTCAATTTTGGAAGGGTCTGTATCATAAGCACGTATCGCCACATAAAGATTGTTGTTGTCGTAAAGGATTTTAAAAGCTGTTTTTTGTGTTGGTGGTTTTCCGTTGTATGGTTCAAACTGGGTAAAGTGATCACCCCAGGGAGCTAATTTCCAAACTTTATCGTTCAAATGTCCGTCAATAACGGGAGGTTTTCCTTTTATTTCTACAGCTTTGTACGAACCACGACGTGTTTGTGCCTTTAGCGTTGAGGCAAAAAACAGGGGAAGGAGAGTTAATCCCACAGCCTGCAATAAATATGAAAAGTTATGATTTCTCTTTTTCGATAGCATCTGCTATTTCTTTTTGATTAAGACGATGAAGATTGATAAAAATTACATATGTTGAAGTTAAAAAAAGATAAAAAATTTTTTAACTTCTTTCTTTGACATGAAACCGGAGATAAAATCTCTCAATCACCTTCATATCTTTTTCAAAATTTCCGGTAGGATTAAAAACCGGGCCCAAACCACCTATTTTAGATTTGTAATCTATAAAAGCCAAAACAATGGGAACATGATTTTCCATAGCTATCTGATAAAATCCTTTTTTCCATTGCTTTACCCGTTTTCGGGTTCCCTCGGGAGTTATTACAAGAAAAAAAGAATCGTCCTTTTGGAAATGGTCGAAAATCTCAAGCAAAAGCCGGATAGGGTGGTCTTGTTTTACGGGAAGCCCCCCCAAAACAGTCAGTAACCAACCCAAAGGCCATTTGAAATATTTTTTATTTATTACGAATTTTACATCCACCCCAAGTACCCAGAAAGCAAAACGTCCATAAACGAAATCCCACAACGATGTATGCGGGACCACGATTATAACGGCCTTTTGAATGGAAGGAGGAATTTTTCCCGTAATTTTCCAACTTAGCAACCGGCATAAAATAAAATGTGCAAACCCTCGCATTTCCAAATTTTAGGAGGCGCAAATTTAGGGAATTTCCTGGTCTTCGTCCGCTCTTTTACCTTTTAGATACTGACTGCTGAGGTTGAAGTTTTCGGGATACCTTGCAACTTTTCCTTTATAAAAGGTTTCAATTTTTTTAAGATCTTCTTTGTAGTTACCCGTAGGGTATAAAATAGGGCCAAAAATACCGGCTTTTTGTTTGTAGTCTAAGGCCGCAAGCAGAATAGGAACTCCTGCTTTTTCGGCGATATAATAGTAACCTCTTTTCCACTTTGTGTTTAACGCACGTGTGCCTTCCGGTGTTATCGCCATGTTTAATTCGTCTTTTTCGCGGAACAAAGCGGCAAGTGAATCTACTTTACTCAGATTACCGGTGCGATCGAGAGGAATGCCTCCCAGCTTTTTCAACAGGGGGCCAACGGGCCAGAAAAACAATTCTTTCTTGATGATAACATTCACTTTTATTCCAATGGAAGTAATGGCTAACATGCCAAATAAATAATCCCAGTTAGAGGTGTGTGGCGCTTCTATAACCAAGAGCTTCCTGTACTCTGCAGGAACTTCTCCAATGGTTTTCCAGCCCAACAAATTTAATAGCCATTTTGAAAATTTTTCCATGGTGCAAAAGTAATGAATTCGGGTGTACCTGTTTGCCGTAATTCAGACACAAAAAACGGTTATGAAATTAAATCATAACCGTTTCGGAAATCAAAATCAGGCATTAATTACCAGATATAGGCCCTGTCTTTTTTGGGAATAAAAAGCTTATCGCCGGGTTTAATGTTGAATGCCTTGATAAAAGCCGTCATGTTAAACGGTGGAATGTTTACCCTTGCTTCACCCGGGCTGTGCACGTCGGTTTTTAAACGCTTGACCAGCTCTTTCGGACGAATATTTTGCCGCCACACCTGGGCATAAGCAATAAAGAAACGTTGTGTACCCGTAAAGCCCTGAATGAGTTTGGGCGTTTTACCGTTCAAAGCTCTCAGGTATGCATCATAGGAGATATTAAGGCCCCCAAGGTCGGCAATGTTTTCACCCATGGTCAGTTGGCCATTCACGTGTAACGAATCAAGGACAGTGTAATGGTCGTAAAGTTTGGCAAGCTTTTCGGTTTTTGCTTTAAAGCGTTTGGCATCCTGTGCTGTCCACCAGTTTTTCATGTTTCCGTTTTTATCGTATTTTCTGCCCTGGTCGTCAAAACCATGGGTCATTTCGTGGCCGATAACCACACCAATAGCGCCATAGTTCACAGCATCATCGGCATCTTTATTAAAAAACGGGGGTTGCAAAATACCTGCGGGGAAAACGATCTCATTATTCGTGGGATTATAGTAGGCGTTAACCATTTGTGGCGTCATACCCCATTCGGACTTATCCACGGGTTTTCCAACTTTGTTGCGGTTGAAGTTAAACGCAAACTCACTGGCGTTTGTGATGTTTTTGAAATAATTATCCGGTACGACATTTAGCTTAGTGTAATCTTTCCATTTGTCTGGATAACCGATTTTTACGGTGATGGCTTTCAGTTTTGCAAGGGCTTTTACTTTAGTTGTGTCGCTCATCCAATCCAGTTTTTTAATGCGGTCTGCAAAAGCCAGTTCCAGGTTGTGCACTAATTTCAGCATGCGTTGTTTAGACTCGGGTGGGAAATACTTGGCCACATAAAGTTCACCGAGCGCCTGGCCAAGACCGTGGGAGGTAGCGCGCATAACGCGTTTCCATCGCGATTGCATTTTCTGTTGTCCCGACATGATTTTACCGTAGAAGTCGAAGTTTTCCCGTACAAAATTTTTGCTTAGATAAGGCGCTGCATCATTCAGCAGGTTCCATTCTAAATATGCCTTCCAAACATTTACCGGTGTCTTTTGCATAATCTTACTTATACCGCTGAAAAAGCGAGGTTGACCCACATTGATATCGCCCGGTTTGGTTAAACCAATATTGGTAAAGTATGCTTTCCAGTTTAGGTTTTGCGACAGCTTCTGCAAACCGGAGAGTGGCATTTTATTGTAATTCTTTTCCGGATTTCTGCGTTCAAGACGTGTGAAAGAGGTTTTGGCCAGTTTGGTTTCCAAACCCAGAACCTCGTGTGCTTTCTTTTCGGCTACCTCGCTGCTATCTCCTTTTAATTCAAACATTTTTGCTATATGTTTCACATATTCTCCACGTAGTTTTTTGGAAGCCGGACTGTCATTCAGATAATAAGATACATCGGGCAAACCCAGTCCTCCCTGATAAAGATTAGCGATTTCCATGGTGCTGTTTTTCTCATCGGCGCCGGCATAGAAATAAAAAAGCGGATGAACACCCATGGTTTGCAAACGTGCTATTTCTTTTTGTACCATTTTCAGACTTTTAACGGCTTCAATATTTTTCATCTCTGGTTCTATGGGCGTCATCCCCAATTTTTCAATCCGGGCAGTATCCATTCCACTGTTGTAGAAATCGCGGATTTTTTGTTCGATACTTCCTTCTTTTACGTCTTTCTTTTTGGAAATTTCATTAACCAGCGCTCTCAACTCTTTCTGGTTGTTTTCGTAAAGCACCGTAAAGGCTCCGTACTGACTATATTCCGGCGGAATAGGATGGCTTTTTATCCAGCCTCCGTTTACATACTCATAAAAATTGTTTCCGGGCTTTACATTTTTGTCCATGTTGGCCGGATTAATGG
>CAZRAW010000105.1:0-8039 GCA_964598065.1 uncultured Lentimicrobiaceae bacterium | reverse complement strand
CGAGAAAGAAATGTACGAAGAGAAGCATGACGGCGCCAATAATCATAATGGTAGCGCCTTTCCCCTTTTTATCATAAATATTGCCGAATAAAGGCGTTAAGAAAATGGTGCCAAAAGGAAGAAGCATGGGAATTAAACCGGCAAGCTCAGGCGCGACATGATACTTGTTAATTATGAAATCAGGAGCATAGAATAAAAAAGGGAATACGGCGCCATAGAACAAAACGCAAAGAATGGCAATATACCAGAAAGCTTTATTATCAATGATGGAGAAAATATCTTTAACACGAAAAGGTTCTTCATCTTCTACAATTAAATCCTTTTCGGAAGCATCTAACCGTTTGTCGAGAACCACATAAACAATAAAAGCAACCAGACCAAGAAGCATGAGAACAAAGGCAAACAAAATCGGTGAACTATAGTTATATTTAATGGCAATAGGAAGAGAAACTGCAAGTGCGAGAGCTGTTCCCAAACGTGCAATAGACATTTGAAGTCCCATGGCGAGGGCAAGCTCTTTGCCTTTGAACCATTTCACAATGGCCTTTGAAAGGGTAATCCCCGTCGCCTCACTTCCTATACCAAAAGTCGCAAAGCCGAGACAGGAAAAAAGTACCTGAGTCTTAATAGCGCCATAAAGGGGAATTATAACTGTGGTATTAGGCGACAGGGAGGTCATAGCCCAATAATTAATAGCCGTGCCGATAACCATAATACCTGTAGCTGCAAGCCCGGTAAATCTAATACCGAGTTTGTCCAGAATAAGACCACTGAATATCAGCATAAAAAGAAAAACATTGAACCATGCATAAGACCCGGTGTATAAACCAACATCCTTGCTCGTCCACCCGAGGGCGGTTTCGAGAATAGGTTTTATTGATGAATTTGCATAAGTAAAATAATAGGCCCCGAACATGGACAAAGAAACTACCACCATCGCTGTCCATCGTGCCAAAGGTGACTCCCTCAGCGATTTCTGTATTGCTTCAGTCATAATAATTATTTTAAATTTTTGTTTCTAATTAAAGATGAACGGGCGAAATTAAGAATTTATTTCGGGTACTGGTAATAATTGATGTTAATATGGATTAATTCTTATTTGGCGATTACAAGAAAAAGTTCCACTAATAAATCTGGCCTGAAAAGGTAACTTGAGGCAAAAAATGAAAATCAGCATACACTTCTGCCCAAAGAACGTACTAAGTTTCAGCTATTTCCTGTTTAAAGCCTATCGCCTCAGGCTGAAGGGTTAAGGGGGAGGGAAGTGGCCGAAATTATTTTATGATCTTTTTAGACCGGACTCATTATTGGTATTGCCATACTGTTACCGGTACACATGGACTATCTGCTTGGTTTTAAAAAAATTTTCTTCAAAAAAACGTTCCAGCGGGAAGGTGGAAACCTTTGTCTTTTTAAGTTTGCTTACCCGGCTTATTTCCTTTTCAATGCCTGTGCCTTTCAGGTATAAAATTCCGTTGGACAGGCGGTTAAACGAGCGGGGCTGAACCTTGCGTAAGGTCCATTGTGCGAAAACTTCCAGGTCGGTAACGGCACGGCTTACCACAAAATCAAACGTACGGGTTACATGTTCTGCCCGGATTTGCTCTGCCTCCACGTTTTTCAAATCCAAAGCCAGGGCAACTTCTCTGACTACCTTTACCTTTTTGCCAATGGAATCCACAAGATAAAAATTAGTTTCGGGAAATAAAATCGCCAGCGGAATACCGGGAAAACCGCCCCCGGTTCCGGCATCCATTATTTTTGTTCCCGGTTTAAACGAGAGAAGTCTGGCAATGCCGAGGGAATGAAGCACATGATGTAAATAAAAATTGTCCATGTCTTTTCGCGAAATAACGTTGATGCGGCTGTTCCATTTCTGATAAAGCGGTGCAAGTTCCGACATTTGCTGTTTTTGCCTGCCGGTAAGCTCCTGAAAATATTTGAAAATAAGGTCAGCCTGTATATAGTTTTCCATATCTTTCAGTGATAAACCCTTTTGATTTTGTACTTAATATCTCAATTTTAATATTCGTGTTTTCCCGGCAGAATATTATATGTTTTAAAATTTATGAAGTTTGAAAGGATTGAATAAGGTTGTCAATCAATCCATTCAATCTCTTTTCAATCTCTTTTCCAATTTATCCGGGTCAGAGTTGCAAAAAGCTCCCAAACCCCTTTGTGCCGCTTATTTTAGAATGAACCGTTGTAGCTTTTTTATCAAAACGTCCTTTTTGACCGGTTTTGCGATATAATCATCAAATCCTAACGTTAGGCATTTTTCTTCGTCACCAGCCATGGCAAAAGCGGTTTGGGCAATAACCGGAAGTTCGGGCCTGGCTTTTTTTAGCTCCTCAAGTATCTCAAAACCGCTGAGGCCGGGCAACCTGATATCAAGCAAGACAAGAGAAATATCATGGTTTTCCGAAAATAGCTTTAGAGTTTCCCGTCCGTCGAAGGCTTGCAGAACATGAATGTTGAGGTCTTCCAACACTTTTTTAAAGTAAATACTACTGCTTTTATCATCTTCGGCAAGCAGGACAACGGCATTATGAGAAAGTTCGGCCTGTTTCTGTTTTTTTTCAGGTTTCTGTTCTGCTGTGGCAGGTACAATGGTCAGTTCTTCTGCAGGGATATAAAAGCTAAAGACAGAACCTTTTCCGAATACGGAGGTAACCTGAATCTGACCGCCGAGCATCTCAACAATTTTTTTAGAAAGATACAGGCCAATTCCCGTGCCACGGTAAAGTTTCCGGTTATCATCCTCAACCTTATAAAAGCGGTCGAACAATTGCGACAGGTGCGCTTCTTCAATGCCTATACCTGTATCCTTGACGTAAAATTTCAGCCGTTTTCCTTCCGGTTCAAACCCAATTTCAATGGAGCCATCCCGGGTAAATTTTATGGCATTGTTCAAAAGATTTATCAACACCTGGTTAATTCTGATTTGATCGGAGGTTATCCAAAATGATTCCCCGGGATGATGCAGTTTTAATTGTACGGCATCCTTCTTCTTCTCTTTCAGAATAGGATTGTAGGTTTTTTGGAGATTTAAGAGAAGTTCATTTACCGAAAAATTTATTTTGTTGATTTTCATTTGATTGGCTTCAATCATGGAGACATCCAAAATATCATCAATCAACTGAAGCAGGGTTTCATTGCTACTGTTAATAATGGAAAGATACTGCTCTTTCTCCTTATCATTAATGGTGCCATCGGCCAGCAAATTGCTAAAACCTACGATGGAGTTGAGGGGTGTGCGGATTTCATGCGACATATTGGCCAGAAATGAAGATTTCAAAAGATCGGCAGTTTTGGCTTTTTTGTATTGAGTAAGGTACGACTTTTTAGCAATAGTCATCAAAACATATGCCGTTGCACCGGTTAATAGTATGGCAGAATAAAAATCCATCAGTCTTACTGTATTTGACGGGTAATCTCCAAGCGCATTGGGATGTGTATATTCATAAAAAAAAAGAACGACAACATTGATAACAAGAACAATACTTATCATTAACAGTTGTTTCCCGCTCATCATAAATATCAAATAGCTATATAATAAAATTACAATAAAGAACCAGGGACCGCGGGCACCGTAATTATAATACCACACAATGTTAATTAAAAGCAGGGTTGTGACAATAAACAACCACTTGGCAAAAGTAACGTGAAAGTCTTTTTTTGCCATGAGAAAAACAATAGCGAAAATGGCAATGCCTGCAAACGGAACCACAATTAAAACCGGACTGAAGCTCATTAAAAAGTTAAGGAAAATGGAAATAGCAGAAAAGAAAATGGCTGCCAGACTCAATGGTATAAGAAACTGTTTTTCAAAATCAAACCAATCTTTCTGTTTAATCTGATTCTTCTTAAAGTTAGCATCAAAAATATTCATTTTAAGTTATTTTTATCTGTTAAACTAAACACAAAAAACCCCTGTCCTTTCAAATTAAATGTCAGCACGATATAAAAAACAGAGAATAGAAAAACAGATTTTAGTAAATATGTATCAGAAGAAATTTGAAAAGCTGAAATCGGTTCTCCGTCTTCCCTTCTGCCGTAGCAAATTTAACTTTTTTTCGTAGAGTTCATAATGTTTTCAAAAAAGTATCATAGGCAAGTCAAAGTTTTAAACGAAAAAAGTTTATAACTATTTTTTCCCGATTTTGGAATTTTCCCAATTTGAGTATATTTGTTTACACAAAAAAATAATCGGACATGGGGAATTCACTTTTAGAGAGAGCCTTTCAGGTAATTGATGAAACCAAAAAAATAGGCATTGGACATATAGCCACACAAAGTGAACCAAATGGGCTAAAAAGAGTTGTAAACATACACGGGGAAAAAGTTGTTCCTTTTTCGTTGAGCGACTATTTGATGCTCATGCATGACGAGCGTATCATCAACGGTGCCATTGAGTCCATTAAAGAAAACGGTTTCAATCTTTCTATTTCGCGAGAATTTTTGCATTTACACAAAACCGATGAAGCGGAAGATATTTTAGCGGAGGTCTTTGGAAATCCGGTGGTTCTTTATCCAAAAACCACGCTGGCTCATGTAGGGGCATTGCCGCTGTTGATTGGTCGTAAAGACGCTGTTATTGTTGATCATCATGCGCATGCCACCATTCAAATGGCCACCGATATGGTTCGTGCTCATGGTACTCATATCGAACCTATCCGGCACAACAATATGCAAAAACTCGAAGAAAGGATACTTGCATTGCGGAAAACCTATGAAAAAATCTGGTATCTTGCCGATGGAGTTTATTCCATGTATGGCGATGTTTTTCCAGCCAAAGAAATTGAGGTGTTATTGAATAAATATGAAAAATTTTATGTTTATGTAGATGATGCTCACGGTGTTAGCTGGGCGGGCCCGAATGGTAGCGGTTATGTGCTCTCACAAATCAAACAGCATCCAAAGATGATTATGGCTGTTTCGTTTGGCAAAGGATTCGGTGTTGGTGGCGGAGCCATCGTTTGTCCTGATGAGTACACTAAAATGTTATTGGTTTATTTGAGCGGCCCATTGATGTTTACCGGGCCTTTGGAATCGACAACCCTTGGCGGACTGATAGTTTCTTCCAAAATCCATCTCAGTCCGGAAATCACCGTTCTCCAGAACAAGTTAAAAGAGCTTATCGATTATTTTTATGATTGCTGTGATGATCTGAGGCTTCCGCTTGTGGATAAAACGCGCACGCCCACTGCCTATTTTCCCATGGGAAAGCCCGAAAATATTTACATCTCCGGAAAAATTCTTTTCCATGAAAAGTTTTCTGTTACTGCAGGACTTTATCCGGCCGTTCCTCTAAAAAACGCAGGGATACGGGTTCAGATAACGTTATACCAGGATAAATCGGATATTGAAAGGCTTTTGCAGGTTATGAAAAAGATTTACGATATGTTCAAAAAAGAGCAGAATTTCTCCACCGAAGAGACCTTTAAACATTTTAAAGGATAAAAAAACCGTCAGGCCTGTAAGCGGGATTCTGTATGCCGCACGGAGCAGCACTTCTATCATTTATCTCGATTACAGGTCACCCTGTAACTCCAGCAGCCTACCCACCGGCATCGGACGGGTCGCCCTTATCCCACCAGAGGCGGGAGCGCCGGAATATTTGGCCTTGCAACCCATAAGGTTTACCCCGGTCAACTGTCACCAGCTAACCGCGTGGGCTCTTACCCCACGTTTTCACCCTTGCCTGCCGAAGCTTTAGCGAAAACAGGATTACCCTGCCCCCTGACTTCGACATCGGCGGTTATTTTCTGTGGCACTCGCTGTTTCCCCCGTTTAAAACGAGAGAACCTTCCCGTTAGGAAGTATGGTACCCTGTGTTGTCCCGACTTTCCTCCCTCGTTTGAAACGAGAGCGATAGAACAGCCTGACGGTTTTGCCTGCAAAATTACGATTTTTCACCTTATTGAAGCAACGAAATGGACTGAAAAGATTGTGAAAGTCTTTTTGTCTTGGTAATATTGAATAATCCTAAGCCTTAAGGAGATGCTTTATCCCCTCTGCTCTATTGGATTTATCATGTTCAATGCTGATTTTGTAGCAGTATGCCGGCAATAAATTCTGCTGCTTTCCCATCTCCGAACAAGGGCGGGAACTGTAATTCTTTATCCATCCGGCTGAAATGTTCAAATGCCTGAATGATTCTATTTTTATCTGCGTTTACAATCAGGCCGCAGCCCTGCTCCACAATCTCTTTCCATTCGGTTTCGGAACGGAGGATGATGGCCGGCTTTTCAAAAAAATAGGCCTCTTTCTGCACGCCGCCCGAATCGGTAAAGACCATTTCGCAGCGGCTTTCCAGCATAATCATGTCAAGAAAAGAAACCGGTGGAATAAGCCGGATATTTTTTTCCTGTTGCAGTTGCCTGTAAAGTTTTCTGTTAAGATTTTTGTGGAGAAGTTTGGCTGTACGCGGATGTAATGGCAGGACCAGTGGTATTTGGTTTTCCTGTACAATTTTTAGAAAAGCCTCAAAAATGGCATTAAGTCGTTCCGGCTGGTCGGTGTTGTTGTCGCGATGAACGGTGGCGAGATAGAAAGGTTTGCTTTCCAACTTCAGCTCGTTCAGAATATGGCTTTTTTCTTTGGCCATCTTACTGAAATAAAGGCTGTTGTCGTACATAACATCGCCGCAGTGAAAAATACCCGGATGGTTGGGCGAATAAGGTGCTTGGTTATCTTTCTCAAAACCTTCCTTAATTAGATTGTGAAATCCTGTGAGAGTGGGCGAAAAGAGCAGGGTAGAGGCATGGTCGGCCATGATGCGGTTGATTTCTTCGGGCATGCTTTTGTTGAACGAACGCAAGCCGGCCTCGATGTGGACAATGGGAACATGAATTTTGGAAGCGGCAATGGCACCGGCAAGCGTGGAGTTGGTGTCGCCGTATAGTACAAGGTAATCCGGCTTTTCACGAAGAAGAATTGATTCTGCTCCTACAATCATGCCGGCAGTCTGCGCACCGTGACTGCCGCTGCCGATATTCAGGTTGTAGTCGGGTTCGGGAATACTTAGCTCATCGATAAACACCTGCGACATGTTGGCATCGTAATGTTGCCCCGTGTGGACGATAACTTCCTGAATTTCATTAGAAAAACTATTTTTTATGGCCCGGCTTAAAGCAGCAGCTTTGATAATCTGCGGCCGTGCGCCAATGAGGGTTACGATCTTCATCCGTTTATTTCAAATTATTATCATCCGCAAAGCTATAATAATTATCATTTCCGACAATGACGTGATCCAGCACCGGGATTTCAAGTGCTTTTCCGGCTTCTAACAGTTTTTTGGTAAGCCTTAAATCGTTCTCGCTGGGTTTTAGATTATTGGAAGGGTGGTTATGAGCCAGGATAATGGAAGAGGCATTGTGATCCAGCGCCAGTTTAAAGATCTTCTTGGGATCGACCACCGTCCCGGCCACACCGCCTGTGCTAATACTCAGCTTACGGATAACTTTGTTGGCTCTGTCCAGCAAAACCACGAAAAAAGCCTCGTAATAGTTGTCGGTAAGATCAGGAAGTAACAGGTCGTAAATATCGCGGCTGGATTTGATTTTTATTTGCTGCAACACTCTTTCGGCCACACGGCGTTTGCCCAGCTCCAGAGCGGCAACGATGCTGATGGCTTTGGCCTTGCCCATACCTTTAAAGCGGGAAAGTTCTTCGACGCTCAGCTTTGAAAATTCAATGAGGTTGTTGTCCGAGGTATCTAACATGCGTTGCGCGAGTTGCACCGCCGACTCTTCGACGTTTCCCGAGCCAATCAAAAGAGCTATCAGCTCGGCATTGCTCAGGGCGCTTTTGCCTTTCAGCAACATTTTCTCGCGCGGGCGGTCATCTTCTGCCCACTGGTTGATGGGCTGGTTACGGGGTTTTGTCGGCATGATGACAAAGATAGGGAAAAATGTAAGGCCAAAAGCCAAAAGCTCCTTCCCCCCTAAATAACGAATGATTTTACTGATTCTTCTTCTGCTGCCGTAACCATTCAAAAAGGCCAATGCTGAGGGCATGACTTACATTGAGCGATG
>CAZRAW010000104.1:0-8044 GCA_964598065.1 uncultured Lentimicrobiaceae bacterium | reverse complement strand
GCAATATTTTTGTTGGTAAGAACGCCATTATAAATATAAACGCCCTTGCTAAAGGGTTTGTCGCGCAGGATATAATGATTGATTTCTCCGGTTTCGCCTATTTTCAGCAGCAGTCCGGTGAGATAATTACTGAGCGAATAGGAAGCAGTATGCGGCACTCTTGAGGCAATATTCGGAACGCAATAATGGGTTACACCGAACTCCTGAAAAACAGGATGTTGGTGTGAAGTGGGATGTGAAGTTTCAAAACATCCTCCCTGGTCGATACTCACATCAACTATCACCGCTCCGCGTTTCATTTGTTTCACCATCTCCGCTGAAATAAGACAGGCCGATTGTCCGCTTGAAGAATGCTTGGCTGCAATTACCACATCGGCTTCTTTGAGTGCTTTCAGCAAAAGAACAGGCTGCAAAACGGAGGTCGATACTCTGAATTCAAGCTTATTTTGGAGGTCGCGCATTTTGTAAACCGAGTCATCAAAGATGCGCACCTGCGCTCCCATTCCGTAAGCTGTGCGGGCAGCGTATTCGGCAACAGTTCCGGAGCCGATAATGACAACCTCCGATGGTCTGATACCCGGAAAACCACCCAGCATCACCCCTTTTCCGTATTGCGAACTACTGAGGTATTCCGCAGCAACCATAATAGAAGTATTCCCGATAATTTCGCTCATGGAACGCACCAGCGGGAAAGCCCCGGTTTTGTCTTTTATTAACTCGTAGGCAATGGCAATGGCCTTTTTTTCGATCAGTTTCTTAAAATAGACTTTGTTCCTGCTTTGGGACATAAGAGATGAAAAAATCGTCTGGTTTTTGTGCATCAAATCGATCTCATCAACTTCGGGAGCTGCAATTTTTACAATAATATCTGATTGCCACACTTCAGCGGCCGTTTGTGTAATTTGCGCTCCTGCATCGGCATACATTTCATTTGTAAAATGAGCCGCCTTGCCGGCATTTTCCGCCATCACAACCTGGTGGCCGTTCTTTATGAGAAGGTCAACGGCATTGGGAACTATAGCTATACGCCTTTCATTTTCGTCTTTTTCCAGCGGAATCCCGATAATAAACTTTTTTTGCTGTGGTCTTCGTTCCAGGGTTTCTTCTCTCGGCAATAAGACCTCTTTGCCGGAAAAATTAAGGTATGCTTTTCCTTCTTCAGTCATCGTTTGTCTTTTTAATTGTGGAGAAAATAGGTAATCTTTCGCTTTTCATCCTCATTCACTTCAATGGAAATATATACGTAAGATTCGGGTAAAAGTTCCGAAATACGCTCCGGCCATTCTAAAAAACAGTAATTTCCACTATCCACATACTCTTCAAATCCTATATCAAAAACCTCTTCAATACGCTTTATACGATAGAAATCAAAATGGTACAGGCTGTTTCGGTTTTCATCATTGTATTCGTTTATAAGAGTGAAAGTGGGACTGGTTACTACATCGTTGCTCCCCAATACCTGGCAAAAAGCTTTGATAAAAGTTGTTTTTCCGGCGCCCATTTCTCCGTAAAACGCAAAAATACGTTCGGGAGCCATATCCTGTAAAATCTTTGCTGCTGCAGCAGGCAAATCTTCAGGCGTTTTTGAAAAGAGTACTTTTTTCATTACATTTTCGAACTCAGTGTAATAATGGGAATCATAATCTCCTGCATTGAGATACCACCGTGCTGAAACGTATTGGAGTAATAGCGTGCATAGTAATTGTAATTATTAGGATAGGCAAAGAAATCAGCTTTACGGGTAAAAACCCAACGGGTACTTACATTTTGTTTGGGGAGGAAAAATTTCTCGGGATCTGTAATTTCAAAGACCTCTTTGGCATTGTAGGCCAGACTTTTCCCGAATTTGTATCTTAAATTGGTATTTACATTGCGATCGCCAACAATTTTTACAGGACTCTGCACCCGTATAGAGCCGTGATCAGTAGTAATTATTATCTTCACATTTTTATCAGACAAATATTTGATAATTTCAAACAGCGAAGAGTACTCAAACCACGATTTCATCAGCGAGCGGTAGGCCGGCTCGTCATCGGCCAGTTCCCGGATAATCTCCATCTCGGTACGCGCATGGGAGAGCATGTCCACAAAATTGTACACAATGACATTCAGATCATATTCCATCAGATTGGCAATATTTTCTGCCAGCTTCCGCCCGGCTTCCTGACGAAGAATTTTATTGTAGGAATACTTTAGCTTTTTTCCGTAACGCTTCATTTGTTCTCCCAGCAGCTCGGCCTCGAACTGATTTTTTGTTCCTTCCTCCTGTTCATCTGTCCAAAACCGGGGATAACGTTTGCGGATTTCCAAAGGCATCATTCCGGCAAACAAAGCATTACGGGCATATTGCGTTGTGGTGGGCAATATGCTGTAATACAGATTGTCCTCATCCACGCGAAGATATTCGCCTATCATAGGTTCAATAATCTTCCACTGGTCATAACGCAGATTATCGACAACGAGCAAAAAAATCTTTTTACCATCTTCCAACCTTGGAAAAATCTTCTCTTTAATCAATGTATGCGAAAGAACAGGCTTATCTTCCGTATTACCATAAAGCCAGTCGGCATAATTACGTTCGTAGAATTTTGCAAAGCCCATATTGGCTTCGTTCATTTGCATTTTCAGAACTTCGCTAATACCCTCATCATCCGATTTTTCAAGCTCGATATCCCAGCGAACTAATTTTCGATACACATCGCCCCACCCCTCGTAGGTAAGTCTGTCCTGAAGCTGCATGCCGATTTCACGAAACTCCTGCTGGTAAATCTGGGTAGCCTTCTCTCCGGCCAGTTTCTTATTTTCCAAATTGCGTTTGAGCGACAGAAGAATCTGGCTGGGTTTTACGGGCTTTATCAGATAGTCGGCAATATTAGAGCCTATAGCATCTTCCATAATGGACTCTTCCTCACTTTTGGTAATCATAACCACCGGAATATTCGGGCGTACCTCTTTTATTCTTTCCAGAACTTCAATACCGCTTAAACCGGGCATTTGTTCATCTAGAAAAATAATATCAAAATTTTCTTCAGTAACAAGTTCCAGCGCCTCACTCCCACTATTCACAGCTACTACATCGAATCCTTTCTCTTCAAGATAAATAATGTGAGGTTTCAACATGACTATTTCATCATCTGCCCAAAGTATGCGTGTTTTATTCATTTTCGATTATTTTTGTTCCTACTGATTGTCCGATATATGGCGTATCTTTGTTTTAATTTTAAATAAGCCCCGTTTTTGTAACCGGATATATACCAAAAGCAAAGTTCCGGTTTTTCTTCCGTTATATTTATCGGAGAAAACAAATTTAACAAAAATTATGAGCAATCTGCAGATTAACAAGCGTAAAATATTCAACGATCCGGTTTATGGGTTTATTTCCATCACCGACGATAAGATTTTTGACATTATAGAACATCCTGTCTTTCAGCGATTACGCCGGATAAAGCAGCTGGGCCTCGCGCATTTGGTTTATCCGGGAGCTTTGCATACCCGTTTTCATCACTCCCTCGGAGCCATGCATTTGATGACCCGGGCGCTGGCCGAACTACGATGGAAAGGACATACTATCACAAAAGAGGAACAGCATGCAACGGAAACGGCCATGCTGTTGCACGATGTTGGACACGGACCTTATTCGCATGCGTTGGAACACAGTATTGTAAACACCGTGAGCCACGAGCAGATTTCGCTGTGGTTTATGCAACGGCTGAACAAAGAATTTGGCGGAAGTCTGCAGATGGCGCTGGATATTTTTAAAGACCGATATGAAAAACGTTTCTTACATAAACTTATTTCGAGTCAGTTTGATATGGACCGGCTGGATTATCTCAAACGCGACAGTTTCTTTACGGGTGTTTCCGAGGGAACTATCAACTACGAACGGCTGCTGAACATGCTGCAAATTGCCGGAGATGAGCCTGTAATTGAATACAAAGGCATCTATTCGGTGGAAAAATTCATCACCGCCCGCCGCATCATGTATTGGCAGGTCTATTTACATAAAACGGTGCTTGTAGCCGAGTATATGGCCATTCATCTACTGAAACGTGCCAAGTGGCTGGCCATGAACGGCCAATCGCCTAAGGCAGCAACCCCGGCCCTGCAGTTCTTCCTTGAAAATGATGTTCACGAAAAACATTTCCTGGAAGACAACCGCGTATTGGATACTTTTGCTTTACTGGACGATTACGATATTTACACTTCTTTGAAGTTATGGATGGATCACCCCGACAAAATTCTGTCGCATTTGAGCAGAGCGCTGGTAAACCGCAGGTTGTTTCGTATTGAAATGCAAAACGAACCTTTCTCGCCGGAAAAAATCAGTGTCATCAGGGAAGCTACAAAGAAAAAGTATCATCTCAAGGAAGAAGAAATTCCGTATTTTGTATTTTTTGAGAAAACTGCTAATTACACCTATCATCCAGGCACCGACAACATCAATATTTTATTTAAAGATGGTACGGTAAAAGACATTATCGATGTTTCCGACCAGCTAAATATCAATCTGTTATCAAAGCCTACAACCAAATATTTCCTTTGTTATCCAAAAGATATTTCGACATCCGCAACAGATTAGGATCGGCTTTCTGTAATTTTTATTACCTTTATCTTTTCATTAACACCTTTGGTTTCGATAGAAGCCTGAAGGATAAAAGAAAAATCTTTGGGTAAAGAGGCAAAAGAAATATTGACAAAATACTGGGGGTTCTCCCAATTTCGTCCCATGCAGGAGGAGATTATCGATTCCGTACTTCTCGGTCGGGATACTTTTGCCCTTTTGCCTACCGGTGGCGGAAAATCGCTGACCTTTCAAATTCCTGCTCTGATAAAACCGGGATGCTGCCTGGTGATCACTCCGCTGGTAGCCCTTATGAAAGATCAGGTTGACCGGCTCAGAAAAATGAATATTCCTGCCAGGGCTCTTTATACCGGGCTTTATTACAATGAGATAGAATCTATTTTTTCCAATGCTATCCATAACAAACTAAAATTTCTCTATGTTTCACCCGAACGATTAATGAACCCGGCTTTTCAGCTGGCGCTTGCTAAGATTGCTGTAAATCTCATTGCCGTAGATGAAGCACATTGTATTTCGCAATGGGGTTATAATTTTCGTCCTCCCTATTTGAGAATTGCCGAGGTAAGAACCTTTTTCCCGGATGTTCCGGTATTGGCTCTAACGGCAACAGCTACCCCAAGAGTTGTGGAAGACATTATAGATAAACTTCGTTTCAAATCGGCAAATATCTTTAAAAGTAGTTTCGAGCGCAGAAATCTTGCCTATCGCGTTTACAAAGAAAACGATAAAATCAGCCGTATCATCCATCTTTTAAGAAACACAAAAGGAACTGCCATTGTGTATGTACGAAGCCGGAAAAAAACCCTGGAGCTGTCGGAGATTCTATTGAAAAACAAAATATCGGCCACCTCCTATCATGCCGGACTCGACAATGCCATACGAAGCCAGCGGCAACATGCCTGGAACCTCGGACAGATAAGGATTATGGTAGCTACCAATGCTTTCGGGATGGGTATTGACAAATCCGACGTACGACAGGTTATTCATTACAACCTTCCCAATTGTCTGGAATCATATTTCCAGGAAGCTGGGCGTGCAGGGCGCGATGGAAAACAGGCAGTGGCTTCCCTTCTCTTTAATAACCAGGATATCGGCCATGCCAAAAAACAACTCACCGAATCTTTTCCCGACATAAAAACCATCCGTAATATCTACAATGCATTGGGAAACTATTTTAATATCCCCGAAGGCAGCGGTAAAGACATGGGGTATAATTTCAAGATTACTGATTTCGTAAATTATTATGGTTTCGGACTACTCACTGCTTACAATGCCATTAAACTTTTGGAAAAGGAGGGCTTTATTGCTTTTGACGAATCAGCAGGCCACTATTCAAGGATGAAAATTCTGCTGAATAATGAACAGCTGTACCGTTTTATCGTTGAGAACGCAAAGTTCGAAAGGCTTTTGAAAGAGATGCTACGCTCCTATGGCGGATTGTTTACAGATTATGTGAATATTTACGAAAAACAAATAGCCAAACGTACGGAGATGAAACCGGAAAGCGTTATCGCTGCTTTGTCTTATCTGAGTAAATCAAAGATTATAAGCTATTTTCCATTAAAATCACAGCCTCAGATTTTTTATAATACGGTTAGGCTACCTGTTGTAAATATCGGATTTTCCAAAGAAAACTATCAGAACCTAAAAGATGCTGCCGCACAGCGGTTGGAGGCGCTGATCGATTTTCTGAATAACAGTCGCGAGTGCCGTAGCATTCAACTGCTACGATATTTTGGGGAAGCCCATGGAAACCGTTGTGGCATTTGCGATGTGTGTCTCTCAGTGAATGAAACAGGCCTTAACACTCTTGAATTTGAACAAATTGAAAGCAAAATTAAAGTTCTACTATCCAATAATGCCAGACACTTATATGAAATTGTACCTTTCGTGCCTGACTTTGAAGAAGATAAAATACTTTCTGTTATTGAATGGTTGCTCGATAACGGCACACTTATCCGGCAAAAAGATGAACGCTTGCGCTTGTATGATGAGTTGAAGCTGGAATTGTGAAATAGATTTTTTGGTTTTTGTTTATGGCTATAATTGCCTGAACTTTCCTGTTCCGGTACAATAGTAGTGAAACAATAACTAATTTGTTACCTTTGTTATAAATTAAAATACTACATTATGAAAAGATTTATCCTTTTTCTGTCTGCCTTTTTATTTTCGGTTTCTGCATTTAGTCAGGCGGGGATGCAGACATTTGGCCTTTCTGCCGGAGCCATGTTCCCAATGGGTGATTTGGCAGACAACAATCTTGCCGACAGTTCTTCGGGTTTGGCAGCTATGGGCTATCACATTCAGGTTGCTTACGACTACCAGCTTACTAACAATTTCGGGATGGGGGTGCAGGTAGAATTCAATTCGGCAAAATACAGTTTTAATAAGTTGAGTAAATATTATGAAAATATAATGGATGATACACAAAAGCAGATAACGAGTACGGCAGGATGGTCGCTGGGCGGCTTTTTCTTCAGACCCTATTTGTCCTTGCCTATTGGAAAAAAGTTTTCCTGGGAAATTTCTTTGCTCGGAGGCCTTCTTGGAACCTATTCGCCGGAGTATCAATATGTTTTTACCAGCATTATTCCTCCGGGGCCCAATAAACCTTATGACTATTATCGCTACCGTGGCAAGACATTTTCCTTTGCTTACGGGGTGGGAACCAAATTACACATCAAACTAAAAAAACACGGTTTCTTTTTCGAAGGAAGGCTTCTTTACTCCAAAGCCAACTTTAAACATGTTACCGGTATTGGATGGAATGATAATCCATACGACATAAGCGTAAAAATGAATCTAATATTTATAACAGCCAGTCTGGGCTACACCTATTATCTTAATTAGAGGAAGGTGAAAAAGCTGTCTGTTTCCTTTTACCGGCAACCGGATGTAGTGAAGATAGCCAAAGGCTTATTAGGCAAATATCTGTTCAGTAATATCGGAGGAAAATTGTGTGGCGGAATGATTGTCGAAACCGAGGCTTATGCCGGTATTATTGACAGAGCTTCTCATGCCTACAACGGAAGGCGCACAACACGTACCGAAACCATGTACCAGCCGGGAGGTATCAGCTACGTGTATTTTACTTACGGTATGCATCACCTGTTTAATGTGGTAACCGCTACAAAAGACATCCCCCATGCGGTTTTAATAAGAGGCATTATCCCGACGGAAGGAATTGAAATTCAACAGACTCGCCGGAAAATGCCTTCGGGAGAAAAGCAATTCACCAACGGCCCGGCCAAAGTATGCCAGGCGCTGGGTATCACCCTTGTGCAAAACGGAGTTTCCCTGTTGGGAAATGTTTTATGGATTTCCGATGACGGATTTAGCCCTGCGGAGAAACGGATTATTGCCACTGATCGTGTTGGCGTTGATTATGCCGGTAACGATGCACAACTCCCCTATCGTTTTATTCTGAAAAATCCCGTTTACTTTCCGGTGAAAAACAAGCAT
>CAZRAW010000103.1:0-8076 GCA_964598065.1 uncultured Lentimicrobiaceae bacterium | reverse complement strand
GGACACACGGATTTTCAGTCCGTTGCTCTACCAACTGAGCTATGGTACCTTTTTGATTTGGAGCGGCAAAAATAAGCTTTTTTTTATTTCTCCAAAAATTTCTTTAAAAAAGTTAAAAAACAGGCATCACGATATTTTTGTTTGCAGTCTGTTGGCTTTAAGTGTATTTTTGTTGTCTGTTGTTTAAAGAAAACGCTTTTGAAATTAATCCTCGACATTGGCAACACGCGGACTAAATTAGCTGTATTTGCAGGTACTGAATTGGAAGATCTGTTCATTACTGAAAGTTTTTCTTTGAATTTGCTGACAAAAGTAGTGAAAAAGCATCCGGGCATTTGCGCTGCAATACTGTCTGCTGTTAAGAATTATCCGAAGGAAACAGATAATTTTTTACGCGCTGCATTTTATTTTATAAAGTTAGACAGCCAAACGCCGCTGCCGGTAAAAATTTTATACAAAAGTCTGCAAACACTTGGTAATGACCGCATTGCCATTGCAGCTGCTTCACATGCATTGTTTCCCGGACAAAATGTGCTTGCCATTGATGCCGGCACCACCATAACTTACGATTTTGTAAACAAAAACGGAGAGTATATCGGTGGTGGCATCAGTCCGGGCATCCTGATGCGTTTCAAATCGCTACATACTTTTACTGGAAAACTGCCGTTGATTAAACATGTTTTTCACACTGTTGACTTAATTGGTAATGACACTCAAAGCTCTATTCTTTCCGGTGTTTTGCAGGGTGTCCTGAAAGAAGTTGATGGTATTATTTCGGCTTATAAAACGCGCTATGCAGATTTAAAAGTAGTGTTAAGCGGTGGCGATGAAAAATATTTTGATAAACGATTAAAAAATAACATCTTTGCATCCCCAAATTTTGTTTTAAAAGGACTGAAGGAGATTCTGGATTTTAACCAAGAGAAAAAGAAAGAATGAAAATTAAAAAACTCGGTTTTGTTGTTGGTTTATTGTTGTTGACATTTGGATTAAATGCCCAGGACATTAACTCCCCATTTTCGGCTTATGGTATCGGACAGCTTTATGGAGAAAATATTAGTACGCAATTGCAGGCCATGGGAGGAATCTCGTTCGGTATTACTGAAAAAAACATCCTGAATATAGCCAACCCGGCCAGTTACGCACTTTTCGATCCGGAAACATTTATTTTTCAAACAGGGATAATTGGTAATGTAAGTAGCCTTCAAAATACAGACTATAAACAAAATTCGAATTATGCCACGTTGAGCAATATTAGCATGGGATTTCAGATGTTAAAATGGTGGCATGTGGCATTAGGAATAACACCATACAGCAAAGCGGGTTACGACACACGAATTTCTGAAGTCGTCCCTCCTTCTGGTAAAATTCTTAACGACCGGTTCGGAAAAGGAGGTACTACCCGCTTGTTCTGGGGGAATGGTTTTAAAGTTACAAAAAACTTAAGACTCGGTGTCAACATCAATTATCTTTTTGGCAATATTCGCAGTTATAACATCGTCTATTTCCCCGATTCTTTGTTTATTTTCGGAACTAAACAGGAACATTACATCAATGTAAATGGTTTTTTGTTCGACTGGGGTATGCAATACGACATCCATCTTGCCAAAGACAGAAAGTTCACCATTGGCGCTATTTACAGGAACGCTACCTACGTAAATGCCACCCGCTCATCTATCACCTACACCCTGACAGGAGGTTATAACAACCTTGTGGACCATCCCAGGGATACAATTGAATACTCACCGGATCAAAAAGGAAATATTTTTATCCCGGAGACTTATGGATTGGGGTTTTCTTATTCTCATGGAGAACGATGGCTCATTGGAGCGGAAGGAGAATGGCAACACTGGTCAAAATTCAGAAAGTTTGGCGTGGACGACTCTCTCGAAAATTCCTGGAGAATAGCATTGGGCGGGGCCTATACGCCAAAACACACTACTATTTCTCCTCTTCGGAAAAGGATCACCTACCGGTTTGGTGCCCGTTACAACAAAACTTATGTTAAACTATATGGATATTCTGTTAACGAATATGCTGTTTCAGCGGGACTTACATTTCCATTTAAACGTTTGCGAAATACCATTTCAGTCGCCTTGGAAGTGGGAAGTCGGGGAACTTTAAAAAACCGGTTAATCAAAAAAACATTTTTTAATTTCTCATTAGGAATAAATATTGTAGAACATTGGTTCTATAAATACAAATACAGATAATTAAACTAAACACTTTGTTAAAATGAAAGCAAAACTTTTAATTTTTCTACTTGGGTTAGGATTTAGCCTCTCGGCCATGGCCGGCACTCCGGTTAAGAATGTAACGCCTCAGGATAATGGTTCCAAATACGGAAAGGATAGTGTGAATTGTATCATGAATCTGTCATTATACACTGAATACTTCCAGCAGTGGAGACAAAGCCATTACAAAAACGATGCTGTGAAATATACTATTGGACCCTGGAACTGGGTTTACAAAAACTGTCCGCGTTCTTCGGAAAATATATATGTTGACGGGGTAAAAATCATGAAGTATAAAATTAAAAATGCTCCGGCAAACAGAAAAAAACCCCTGATTGATTCGCTGTTGATGATTTTTGAGAACAGAATAAAATATTTCCCAAACAACTACCGGACACATCTTCCTCAGGAAGGCTATATAAAAGGTCGTGAGGGGATTGCCCTTTACCAGATTTCTCCTGAATCTTATGAAAAAGCCTATACACTCTTAGAACAGTCGGTTGAAACGCAAAAAGCAAAAAGTACTGCCGCCGTTTTGGCTTATTATTTTAGAGATGTAGCTAAAATGGTTCAAACGGGGAAACTTGATACTGTTGCGATGGTAGCTGCTTATGATAACGTTTCCAACTATCTCAATACAATTATTAAAAGATACAAGGCACAAAACAACAGCAGAAGGGTTACAGAGTATAAAAATGTAAAAGGTTATATCGAAATGACTTTCGAGCCTTTTGCAACATGCTCCGATCTGTCCAAAATCTATCGGAAGAAATACAATGCAGCACCTGCCGACACTTTGCTGCTGAAAAAAATTATAGGTGTTCTGGAAATGAAAAGATGTTATAACGAACCTTTATACTTTGATGCCAATGTCAGCCTTTTCAAAGTTAGTCCTTCACCTCAATTGGCTTTCCTTGTCGGGAAAATGATGCTACAACGTAAAAGGTATAAAGATGCTTTAGTTTATATGGGGAAATCTACTATGATGAAGGATACCAGTAATCTCGTACAAGCTTATTTGCTCATGGCCCAAACCTATCGCACACTTAATAATTACAGTAAAGCCCGTGAGATGGCCCGTAAGGCTATTAAACTCGACCCTCACAACGGAATAGCTTACGATTTTATTGGTGATCTGTATGCTGAAAGCGCTCAAAAATGCGGTAATAACGCATTGACAACAAAAGTTGCCTATTGGGTCGCTGTTGATAAATACATTCAGGCCAAACGCGTCGACCCCGAAATGGCAGATGCCATGAATAAAAAAATTGCTATTTACAGAGCACACTTCCCCACAAGGGAAACCCTGTTCTTTTATAACATTAAACCCGGCGACAGATACAAAGTAGGCTGCTGGATTAACGAAACAACTATTGCAAGAGCCTCTAATTAAGGACTTGCAGAAAATAATATGATTCGGAATTTACTAAAAAGCATCGTTATTGTCTTGGCAATGGGGATGCTTTTTTCTTGTGAAAATAATATTAAGGTGGTTCAGAAAATTAATGCGGAGGATACCCTTGCCGAACTAACAGCTACCGATGTTCATTATATTCGCACCGATTCCGGACGCAGGCAACTGATACTGAACAGTCCGCTTATAATAAAATATGGCGGGGAAAACCCTTATACCGAATTTCCAAAAGGTTTTTATATTGCCTTTTATGATAGAGCAGGAAAGATTACCTCAACAATAAAAGCCAATTACGGTATCCGGTGGGAGAAAAAAGGATTACTCATTTCGCGAAACAATGTGGTGGTGAAAAACCTGAAAACAGGGGAACAACTCAATACAGAAAATCTTATCTGGAACGAAAAAACACGTAAAATTTACTCCCCAAGTTTTGTAAAAATCACCAGTCCCAACAGGGTTATCTTTGGCGACAGTATGGTGTCGAACGAAAGCTTTACCAAACGCACTATCTACGGTATCCGCGGGGTGCTTGACATAGAAGAAGATACGGCACAATAGGATTACGCCGAAAAAACAGGCTTGTATTATGCATATATATTTGAAACGCCCTTAGGGTTTGTTACGAAATAAGTTCTCCGAATTAGGCGAAGTTATTTTGTTCGATAACGAGGCAAAAAATGCAGGCATAGCAAAGCTACGGCGAGGCTTTTTAACGAAGTTAGCGGGCAAAAGAATGAGTATAAACGGAGTAGTTGTTTCTTAACAAGCCCTTAAGAGCAAAGCGAATTATTAAGGTGCAATTCAAATAATAATTGGTATAATGCCTTAACTTTGTCCCTGAATAAATTGTCAAACAAAAAAACGGTGAGTACAGTCTGGATTATTATTATTATTTCTCTGCTTTTGTCAGCCTTCTTTTCGGGAATGGAAATTGCTTTTGTCAGTTCCAGCCGCCTGAAACAAGAGCTTGATCTGAAAAGAGATGTCTTGCCGGCAAAAATCCTTTCTTCTTTCTATACCCATCCCTCCCGGTTTATTGGCGCCTTGTTGCTGGGAAACAATATTGCACTGGTCGTTTATGGCATCGCCATGGCTCTCGTTCTCGAACCCTTCATTTTACACTTTTTACCTGTTTCGATGCACTCGGAATTCTATTTGCTTCTGCTGCAAACTATTCTGGCTACTTTATTGATTCTTATTGTATCAGAATTTATTCCTAAAATGTTGTTCCGTATTGACCCCAATACTATTCTAAAAACTTTTGCCATCCCCGTGTGGTTGTTTTACTACCTCTTTTATCCTGTTATTTTCCTCTATATCGGCATTTCCGAATGGATTATACGGTTGTTTCTCCGTGTGGATGTCTCCATCGATAAATATACTTTCAGCGCCGTTGACCTGAATGAATATGTCCAGGAACTACATCAGGAAAAGCACGAAGACGAGCCTTTCGTTCAGGAAATACAGATGATGCAGAATGCCATTGAGTTTAAAAACATTAAGCTGCGCGACTGTATGATTCCCCGGACGGAGATTGTAGCTACCGATATCAACGAAGAAATTCGGAACCTACGTAAACTTTTTACCGAAACGGGGCATTCCAAAATAATGATTTATGAGGATTCTATTGATAGCCTGCAGGGATATGTGCATGCCTACGATATGTTTAAACATCCCGTGAGCATCCAACAGGTTATGCGCCCTGCAGAGATTTTTCCCGAAACTATGGCCGCCAACGAGGTGTTGAGCTTGTTCATTAAAAAACATAAAAGTGTAGCCATTGTCGTAGACGAGTTTGGCGGAACCTCCGGAATGGTAACCATGGAAGATATTATTGAAGAAATCTTTGGCGAAATTGAAGATGAATACGATACGGATGAGGTGGTTGAAAAGCAGCTGTCAGAAACAGAATTTATTTTCTCTGCCCGCCTCGAAATTGATTATCTCAACGAAAAATACAAGTTCGATCTTCCCGAATCGGAAGAATATGAAACCATTGCCGGGTTTATTTTGCATTATCACGAAAGTATTCCCCTCGTAAACGAAGAGATTGAAATATCACCTTATTCTTTCAAAATTCTGAAAGCTTCGGGAAACCGGTTAGAGGAAATTAAGATGAATATCAAAAAATAAAACCCCTTTCCCCGACCTTTTTCACAAAAGAAAAAAGTCTGTTTTCCCCTAAAATCGGTTTTTTCAATTAACTAATTGATACTAAAATCAAAATTCGTTCCGATTGCTTTTATATATCATTTCAATTTGTACATTTGCAGCTCGAATTAGAAAAACAAAAGATTAAGATAAGATGGCAGCTATAGGTAGCATTAGAAAACATTCAACTCTTCTTGTGATTGTAATTGGCGGCGCATTGTTCGCTTTTATTCTCGGTGACTTTATGAAAAAAAGAAGCAGAAGAGATGTGAATGCGGGAAAAGTGAATGGTGTGGAAATCACCATCATGGGCTTTAACAAAAAACTGAATGCAAATATTGCGAGTACCAAACGACAACAACGTACAAAAAGTCTGACCTCTAAAGAGATGGTCCGTGTAAGAGAGCAAACCTGGGAACAAATTGTCCGGAAAATTCTTATGGACAAACAATACAAAGATCTGGGAATTACCGTTACTACCGATGAGTTGTTTAATCTGATTCAGGGGCCAAACCCGAATCCGCTGATTAAACGATATTTTGTTAATCCCAAAACCGGCCGTTACGACCGTAATCTGGTGATACAATATCTCCAGCACTATAATCAACTGCCGGATGCTGCGCGTCAGCAATGGATAATGCTGGAAAACTATATCCTGGCCGACCAAATGCGAATCAAATACAACGCTTTGATATCACAAGGTTATTATATCCCCAAAGAACTGGCTCAGAGACTCTACAACGAGCAAAATACACGCGCCAATATTACATACGTTGCTGCCCGCTATTCGGATGTCCCCGACAACAAAATTACGGTAACAGAGGCTGATTACCAAAGCTATTATAATACGCACAAAAATGAATTTAAACAGAAAAATGCCCGGTCCATGGAGTATGTGGCCTTTACTGTTCTTCCATCAAAAACAGACATAGCCAAAGCCCGTAAAGAAGCGCTGGCTACGAAAGCCGATTTTGAAGTTACCCGAAATCCGAAACAATTTGCCCGGGCCAATACCGACCATCCTTACGATACTTCCTGGCTAAAAGAAGGTCAGCTTCCAACTTCCATCGATTCGTTAATGTTTCACTCTAAAGTGGGGACGGTTTCCAACCCTGTGATGAGTAACAATACTTTTATGTTTGCACGACTACTCAATGTGGCCACCCGCCCCGACTCCATGAAAGCTTCTCATATCCTGATTGCTTACAAAGGGGCACTAAGAGTTAGCCCCATTGTTACCCGTACCAAAGAAGAAGCAAAAAAACTGGCTGATAGTTTATATGCTGTTTTGAAACATAATCCTTCCAAATTTAAAGCACTTGCCGATAAATATTCCAACGACGGTTCGGTTTCGACCAACCATGGTAATCTGGGATGGTTTATGGATGGCCGTATGGTTCCCGGCTTTAACGAAGCTGTGGTAAAAACCAAAATAGGTCATTTTACCGTGGCCGAATCACAGTTTGGTTTCCATGTTATTAAAGTTACCGGTAAAAAAGACTTCAGCCGTAAGGTGAAAGTTGCTCTGATTACCCAGGATATTATCGCCAGCAATACTACTTATCAGAATGTTTTTGCTAAAGCCAGTAAAATTGCCTCCGTAGCCCATGACCAAAAAGCTTTCGAAGCTGTGGCAAAAAAAGACCACCTGCGACTACGAATTATGCCTAAGATGTACGAAAACACCTACTCTATTCCCGGTCTGGAAAACTCTCGCAGTATTGTACGCTGGGCGTTTAAAGATGGTACCGATGTCGGGGTCGTCTCTAACGTTTTCGATTTGGAAGGTCAGTACGCTGTTGCAGTTATTACTAAAAAATTTGAAGCCGGAATTCCCTCCCTTAAAGAGATAAAAAACCGGATTAAACCGTTTGTAATCAACAGAGTTAAAGGAAAATACCTCACTGAAAAGATGAAAGCTTTCAACGGCAACCTTGACGAAATAGCAAATGCGATGAAATCTTCAAAACAAACCATGACCGACCTTTCTTTCGACACAAAAAACATTGTCGGTTTCGGAACGGAAGACAAGGTAATTGGTACTGTTTTCGGGATGAAAGACGGGAATACAAGTCAACCGGTGGCTGGCAATGCTGCTGCTTTTATCATCAAATTAAATGCTTTGCACAAAGCAGGAAAAATGCCGAACTACAATGCTTTTGTCAGTTCTTATATGTATACTTTCAAACAGCGTGTGCAACAGGATTATCCTTACCTCGCCATTAAAGCTGCCGCCAATATTCAGGATAACCGGATTCTGTTTTATTAGAAAAAAAA
>CAZRAW010000102.1:0-8097 GCA_964598065.1 uncultured Lentimicrobiaceae bacterium | reverse complement strand
TAAATAGTTTCATGGATTATTGAATTTTATTTTGTAGTTTTAAATGTAAATCCTAATTTACGAAGGCCGTTTTGGACATCAGTATTTTTCATAAAGTTATTCCATAGCAAACCGCTTCTGTAGTTTTCAATCATAATGATAATGGGGCCTTCATCTATGGCCAGAAAAGATTTGGCATACCATCCAACTTGTTGGTTAAAAGCATCGTAAAAACCATATTTACCCCAAATATGGCTTTTTAAATGTTTATAAAAATAATGCATAGCGCGCAAGGATTGAACCGGGGTGTAGACAATAGACGAAATGGCGGCAGTAGGGCTGATAGTACCATTATCGTTGGTGGGCGAGTGCGCTTTATATCCGTATGGGTCGTCCGAAGCGGTAAGCCCCCAGTTTTTTTCAGAATAGCCATAGAATTTTTTGGGATTACGAACACAATACAGGTAATTAATCAGACTTTGATTTTTATTTTGTAAATAATAATCAGCATATTTATCTTTTAGGCCATTGGGGTTCAGCCCGAGAAAAGAATAATGAGCAAAAAACAGTGGGCCCCCATAAGGTGGGCCTAAAGGTAGTTTAATACCTTCATAAGAACTTCCATTTCGAAAGCGGGTTCCGCCTGCCCAGCCCAAATCGTAGACAGAAGCAGGAATGGGATGTGTCGGAGAGGAAGCAGCAAGGACATAAACAATTAAAGCTTCATTCCAACCTCGAATCGGCATGTTCATTTTCCATCCGTAATTAGGCGACCAGTGCCAGTACAAAACATTTTGACCTCCTCTTCGGTACCAGTTCCAGTCAACACTTTCCCAAAGTTTTTGAATACGGTTACGCAATTCCGTTTCTTTTGCGTCTGGACTGTTAAAAAATTCTTTAGCGGTTAAAAGTCCCTGGATCATATAGGCTGTTTCCACAAGGTCTCCACCATTATCATAAGTACTAAAAGGAACCACGTGGCCGGTGCTTCCGTTCATCCAGTGGGACCATGCCCCATGGAATCGATCTGCTTTCTCAAGAAAACCTACGATTTTCAAAATACGGTCAAGACCTTGCTCCCTAGTGATATAATTACGATGAATCCCAACAAGAATGGCCATAACACCAAACCCACTCCCCCCTGTGGTAACAACACTTGATGTGTTTCTGTCGCGTGCCATGCCAGAAGCAGGATCAGCAAAGTTCCAAAAATATTTAAAGGTCTGAAATTCTACAGTATCCATTAAAGCAATATCAGAAATAGGGGTTGGGTTGGGAGTAATCTCTCCAGTTATTTTTTTTTGGGCACACCCGGAAAGATAACTGGCGCTAAAAATAAAAAACAAGAATATTACTTTCGTTAATTTCATATCAAATTTAAATTATGCTTGGCTATCCTACAATTAAAAGGAATTTTAAAAAAAATCCTGATTCTTTATTCTAAGCGATATATTGGTTTAAAGAATCAGGATTAATTTTGACCCAATTACTTAATATTAATATCCTGGGTTTTGTGTTAGCTTACCGCCACTAATATCAATTTGAGCCTGTGGAATCGGAAAGAGGTCATTTTTAGGTGATTGGAATCCCAATGGTCCCAATACTTGCGCTGCTCTTCCTTCCCGAACAAGATCGAAGAATCGGTCGCTTTCCATCCCCAGTTCATATCTTCTTTCATGCCAAATTGCTAAGCGTAAACTGGCTTGATCTGTAGTAGTTACCGGAGGCATATTCACCCTGGCACGAACTTCGTTCAGATATTGTAACGCCTCATTGGTTTTACCCAATTCATTGGCAGCTTCTGCATGAATTAAAAGAACTTCGGCATAACGTAACAGGTGTACATGTTTGTTACTTTCCCAATCATTGCCATCAAAAGTCTCCTCGGTCCGGCTGATATAAGCTTTTTTGTTATAACGCGGGTTAGGCGGATTACTGATAATGACAGTTCCATCCCACATGGTATCTCCAGGGAAAATAATAGTAGCTGCTAATCTGGGGTCTCTGTTTTTTCGAGGATGATTTGGATCATATAAAGGAGATTTGTCAGTTGGCAAACCGTCTGTGCACTCATAAGAATCTTCCAATGCCTGTGAGGGCACATTGAAGCCCCATCCAAATTGTCCTCTAACTGCCTGCAACACTTCCCATCCCTGAACACCCAGATTGACAGGGCCACCCACTGCCTGGATTTCAAATAATGACCCGGGACCGTCTTCGCCGGATTCCCTGAAAATCTTAGCATAATTAGAAGCAAGATGATATTGACCTGAATTAATTACTTTAGCACTGTAATCGTAAGACTTTTGCCAATCTTTCAAATACATATAAACTTTCGATAAATAACCATTTGCAGCACTTTTGGTAGCTCTTCCAAGATCGGCAGCAACATAATCACTCCGACTGTACAAACTGTCAGCAGCATACGAAAAGTCACTGATAATCAAATTATAAATCTGTTGTTTCGTTGCCCTAGTGTTGGCAGCTGCCACAGCAACTTGGTTAGTAGGATCTACAATGGTATCGATCAATGGAACGCCGCCAAAAGTTCTCACGAGCCTCCAGTAATACAATGCCCTGAGGAATTTTGCTTCGGCAATCAGTCTGTGTTTGAGCTTCAAATTAATTGCTACACCCGGTAGAATTGACAAAGCTCTGTTTGCTCTTGCGATACCGCGGTAATTAGCCACCCAAATCTCATTGGCTGAAAAATCCGTGGCAGTGTAAGTAAAATCTTCGAGAAGATTTTTATCTGCACCAGTATCTCCTGATACACTTCCTTTATTAGCATCATCAGAAGTTATGCTTGTAATTCCAATCCATGAAAAACTGCTTTCGTCCCATTGCAACAGATTATTATAGATTGCATTTACCAATTGCGTTGCTCTCTCTGGATTGGAATAATAACCACTTGGAGTAACCTGCCCTTCAGGTGGAACAGTTAAGAAATCTTTTTTACATGAGCCCAGAAAAACAAGGCTTAGGCTCACTAGTAATATCATACTTAATTTTCTCATAGCTTCAAATGTTTAAAAGTTTAAATTAACGCCTAATAAATATGTTGCAGTTGTCGGAATCGGGTTCAACTCAATTCCGCTGCCCAAAATGCCGCCCGGCAAATCAGGGTTGTAACCACTAAAGGCTTTTAAGGTAATCGGATTTTCTGCTGTGAGATAAACCCTTAATTTTGAAATAGTCTTGGTTTTAACCGGAATTGTATATCCTATAGTAATGTTATTCACCCGAAGAAAATTCCCGGATTCCAAATAATAATCAGAGGCAACCGGAACATTATTTGACGGGGCGGGAATATTGGTATTAGTATTGCTCGTGGTCCAATAATTGGCAAGGGAAGCTTCAATGTTTTCACCGCCCCAGCGTTGGGCTTTTTTCCCATTGTAAATTTTGTTACCCATATTACCATAGGCGGTCAACAAAAAGTCAAAATTTTTATATTGCAAGCTAATATTAAACCCATAGTAAGCTTTAGGTTGATATGAACCATCATATACCCTGTCCTTCTCATCAATTACTCCATCACCATTGACATCAACATAAATCAAATCACCAGGTTTGGCTCCTGCCATGTGTGGTGAGTTGTCAATCTGAGATTGTGTTTGATAAATTCCGTCAGTTTTATAAACGTAGAAACTTCCAACCGGTTCTCCAACAGCTATTCGTGTGGTGTACTGACCGTTGTTCAGACCTCCCCCATCAATAGGCTTTCCATTTGAAACATCAAGCACTTTGTTCGTATTGAAAGTTATGTTTCCACCTATAGAAAACTTTAAATGATTACTGAAGTTGTGATTCCACTTAAGAGCAGCTTCAAGTCCTTTGTTTTCCATTTTTGCAGCATTGGTAATATAACTTGTTGCGCCTAAGATTGCTGGGAGAGGAAGTGGGTACAGCATATTTTTTGTCTGTTTATTGTAGTAATCAATGGTTCCTGTCAACTTATTATCGAACAATCCAAAATCAAGGCCAATATCAATGCTATTGGACGTTTCCCATTTCAAATTCGGATCTTTTATGTCAGTAATTGAGGAACCCGTAACTATTTGCTGGTTGAAAACGTAGTTCAGACCCGTATTAATGGTATACAGAAATTCATTGGTGCTAATATTATCATTTCCAACGATACCCCAGCTAGCTCTTAATTTCAAATTATTGATAAATTTTACATTTTTCATGAAATTCTCTTGAGAAATTCTCCATCCTAAACCTAATGAAGGGAAGAGTCCCCATCTGCTTTGGGATGAAAAACGAGAAGAACCTTCACGTCTCAACGTTCCGGTAAATAAATATTTCCCTTTGTAATTATACGAAGCTCTTACAAAATAAGACAATCCTGTCCACTTGTCACCTCCGTTGGAGTTAGTAGCTGTGGCGGAATTACCTAAATCAAGATACCAGTAATTTTCCTGGGGAGGAACATCCTGCCTGTATCCAGTTAAGTAATAAGATTGATATAATTCAGAAGTAATACCTGCAACGATATTAATATTGTGAATGCCGTTAATTGATTTATCAAAGGTAAAGTAGTTATTCCAAGTATAATGACTCGATTCATTATCGTTTACGAATAAACTACTAATGGGATTCTGCTGAGGAGGTGAAACAAAATAAGCCGGGGTATAGTTTAAACCACGGTTGGTTCCAATATCCAAACCAAAACTTGATCTAAATCTCAGGCTGTTTAAAATATGAGCTTCGCCCCACAACGAACCAATAAAACGATATCCTTTGCTTTTGTTGTTCCAATAATGTAATTCTGCAACAGGGTTCCCAACATTGTTAATGTTGTTGGACCACCCCCAATTTCCTGATGAATATCGAGCCGGGAAATTAGGAGCCTGCCGATATGCATCATTATAAGTACCGTTATCAGGATTATTGGAATTATAGGAAGAAAAATTAAGGTTATTGCCAATAGTCAGAAATTTAGCAACATGATATTTGTTGTTAACCATTAGTGAAATCCGTTGGTAATCATTTTTTAACAATACTCCTTTTTCCCCATAATATCCCAAACTAATAAAATAAGTAATATCAGGGGTTCCTCCACTTATAGAAACGGTATGTTGATTAACATTTCCAACACGGGTTATTTCTTTTAACCAGTTAGTATTGTATGTAAGATTCAATGTGGGGAAAGCCGGTGCGTTACCGTTTCGTACCAGAGCATCATTAGTATAATTTTCGTAAAGTTTTGAGGTGGCCATTTTTACATTATTTACAATAGTCCTCAGGCCGAAATATCCATCATAGTGTACCTGAAGTTTGCCGATACTACCGCTTTTGGTAGTAATCATAATAACACCATTGGATCCTCTTGCCCCATAAATAGCTTCGGAAGAAGCATCCTTCAATACATCGATGGACTTAATATTATTTGGATCGAGATTTCGTATATCGTCAGTTATAACCCCGTCAACCACGTAAAGAGGATTTGTGCCAGCCGCAATTGAACCAACACCCCGGATAAGAATCTCTGGCGCACTGCCGGGTTGTCCATTATTAATAATTTGAACCCCACTTATCTGTCCTTGAAGGTTGGCGATGGGCGATACAGCTGACACTCGGGCTAATTGAGATCCTTTAATAGAAGAAATGGAACCTGTAAGATCCATCTTTTTTGTTGTTCCATATCCCACCACAACCAACTCATTTAAACCTACATTTATGGAAATAAGGTTTACATTAATGGTTTTTTGGTTCCTAATAGGAATTTCCTGAGATTTGAAGCCAACGTAAGAAAAGACCAAGGTTCCATTTTTCGGAACAGAAATAGTGTAATGCCCATTTAAATCTGTTACTGTTCCAGTCGTGGTGCCTTTTAGCAAAATACTGACGCCCGGAAGGGTTTCTCCGTTTTCATTTGTTACCGTACCTTCTACTGTTATTTTGTTTTGCCGAGCCTGTGTTTCCGGTTTTGCAGTGGCAGGGGTGAGGATAACTTCCTCCCCATCAATTTTATATTTTACACCGGAGCCGTTAAACAGTTTTTGCAGAACAACACCGATAGCTTCTTTGTTTACCCGAATATCTACTTTTTTGTTTAGGTCAACAAACCGACTACTCCAGGCAAAAGTAAATTCACTTTGGCTGGAGATTTCATTCAGCACTTGTTGAATCGTAGCATTTTTCATGTTCACCGACAAAAGTGTTTCCTGCGAAAAAGTTTTTGCCGACAACATGAAAGTATTCACCAAAACAAGTATGAAAGTTAACCTTGTGATGCGTAGAAATTTATTTTTACGAAAACTGTTAAACCATTTAATCGTATGTTTTTTATTCATAATTTTGCATTTGTAATTATTAATACTAAATTAATAAACGTCTCTTAAGGGGTCTGTTTATTAATTTTTAATTATTCTTTCACGGGAAATGTGACAGCATTTCCCGTTTTTTTTCATATAGTCATTTAGACATACCTTTTCTGTTTCATAGGCATTCGTTTTTTGTTCGTATTTATTTTTTAACATTTACAAAATCGTTCCATCGTTTTTTGTCTCTCGTAATAAAAATATTCTTTCCCGATTGCGTAAAGCGAACAGGCGTCATCTCTTCCAGCACTTTCAAAACCGTAGATAAAGAATCGTTATCAAACTCAACGGTATAGTCGAACTGCTCAACAACTTTATCGTTTACCAGCATTTGCACATTATACCATCGATCAATCTTTTTAATGACTTCCGTCAGCGGACTGTCTTTAAAAACCAGGTAACCATCTTTCCATGCGGTATAATTGTTTGTGTTGACTTTCTTTACTTCAAATACTTTCGTCTTTATTGAGAATATACTTTGTTCGCCCGGTGACAAAATCACTTTGTTTTCTACATCACCGTTAAAATTCACATAAAAAGCCATAACACGACCGTGTACCAGGGTTGTTTTTATCTGTTTGTCGCCGGGATAGGCGGAAACATCAAATCCTGTTCCCAGCACTTTTACTTTCATTTCAGGAGTGGAGACAATAAAGGGGTGTTTGGCATCTTTGGTAACTTCAAAATAGGCTTCACCACTCAGATAAACAGTCCGGGTTTTACCAAAATGTTGAGGATATTTCAACGTACTTTCGGAGTTTAACCATACGGTGGTATTGTCGGGTAGCACCACCTTTTCTTTCATGCCACGAGGTACTTTTACATTGAGGTATGCCAATGTATTTTGTTTGGGGTGATGTAAAACAAAATAGCCTCCCACGGATAACAGAACAGCAATCACCAGAACAGCAGCTATTTTTAAGAATTGTTGAACCTGATGGTTTTGTGTAATAGAACGAATTATCGGAATGGGGGTCTCGTTATGATTTTCGGCCTGCTGTATTTTGTTTAATGTGCGTTTCAGGATTTTTGCGGTATCAACAGGAAATTGATTTTCGCTTTTTGCCGATGCTTTCCATAATTGCTCTGCTTCAGCAAAAAAAGCTTCTTGTTCTTTTTCAGAACCCGGTTTTTCTAAAAACTGACGTAGTTCTTCTTCAGAATATTCGTAATCAAACAATTTTTTCAGAATCCCGGTATATCTTTCTCTATTTTTCATAAAAACTTCTTCCTGATAATAAATACACTTTACACGACAATAACAATTACCCGTACTATAAATTTTTTTAATCTATTACATTTTCGACGCCGGATTTCTAAAGAAAACTGAGCAACAAGACAAACACAGGGATGAGACTGTTGAGTGATTTTCGTATGAATTTCAGCGCTTTAGTCATTTGGCTTTCTACTGTATGCACCGAGATATTTAGGCGTTTTGAAATTTCAAGATGTGAAAGTCCCTCTTCACGGCTTAACAGAAAAATTTCTTTTCGTTTGGGGGGAAGTCGGTTTATCAGGTCATTTAACCTGCGTCTCACTTCATTGTACGATATCTGTTTATCTGTTTGACAACACTCTTTAAGACCATTGTTTAGTAATTGATTAACAAATATTTGCTGATGAATAGTTTTACGAATATAATTCAGTGCAAGGTTTTTTGTCATGGTAAACAGAAAACCGGAAAATGATTTTTCAGTATCAATAGTAGCCCGTTTCAGCCAAAGTTTTACAAAGACATCCTGTGTTATATTCTCGGCATCCTCCTTTTGATTTAAAAAAGAATAACAAA
>CAZRAW010000101.1:0-8140 GCA_964598065.1 uncultured Lentimicrobiaceae bacterium | reverse complement strand
AACAGCTTAAATTTTGAAATTGTGGCTATAATAAATGCACGTGTTTTTAATAAAACTGCCGGAAAACCATGCACTTTTATCTTTAAGAATCAATATAATAATTTATATATCAATAATTTAAGCGTTTTCAGCAGACCCTAAGTATTAAAACAGGTAACCCAGCCCTATATAGATACCATAGGTTCCGTCCTGTGCATTTAAGGCTTTTCCGTAGTCAACAGATACAATGAAGTTTTGATTCATAGCAATTTTAATACCAAGGCCTACACTACTGTGTAATTTTTCAGCACCTGATTTAAAATAGTTATCCTTATTTACTACCGCCGGCACATTAGAAGTATCCACATCTGTTTTTTGAATAACCATACCACTATCAAAGAACGGGACCAACGCAAGGTAGAAGTTTTGATTAGCCACACCAAACTTTACAAATTTCCACCGAAACTCAATATTGCCATAAACAATTCCGTCACCGATAACCCGGTTACGGAGAACTCCCCGCAGTGTTTTAGCACCTCCAAGTCCTTCATTATAAGCAGCGGTTGAGTGGGCGTAAAATATAAGAGGGGTAATATAAAAAGGGGTATGTCCGGCGAGGGTAAATTGTGCACCAATGCGATAATCAAATGTAAGCATGTTTTTCACCAGCGTAATATACTGGCGTTGAGTAATAGAAAGTTTCAAAAAACCCGATTTCATGTTGGAAGTAAACCGGGGGGCTCCTGCCAAAACCGTTTCAAACCAGATTCCCTTATTAGGGTTTGCTTCGTTGTCCCGGCTGTCATACTCAAATCCGGCCCTGAAAACGGTGAAGGTTCCTCCGTTTTTTTCGCTCTGAGGAATAATCCCCCATTTCAAATAGTGGTCATAAAGCCCTGCGGTATCAGGAAGCAGATCCGCTGTTTTTTTCCCTTTATTCAAATGAGCGATATCAACTGGTTCAACATTGATACTAAACAGGCCAACCCCGACATCCCAGTGAAGCTTATTATTGCTGAAATCTCCCCGAAGATCAACTTTTGCACGGAAAAATTTCCTTTTATAACGATAAAAAACTTTTGTTTTATACATGGGACTTTTAGGATCAATCCAGGAAGAGTTGTAAACGGCATCATAGCCGTTAAAGCCATAAAAGGAATAAATCTGATCGGGCAGATAACTCAGGTCCGCATACACACGAATCCCTTTAATAAGCTTCCGGGTATCATAATTAATCCTGTAAATACCACTCCCTTTGGTGAAATGGCTAATCTCGACATACAGTGAACGAAAAAAATTAGGATATATACTCCCATTGCCGTAATCATACAGGTTCATAAGAGCGCCGTACTGAAACCCTAAATCGCTGTCATACGAAACTACCGGCAAGGCACCTAGGTTCCAGCCTTTTTTAATCTTTTCGGTTTTAGTGGTTTTCTTTTTTCCGGTTTTTTTCTTTTTTCCGGTTTCCTGTGCCGTAACACTCAGTGTAAACAACAGCACCAAAAGAGAGATAAGAATACTTTTTGTAGTAAATTTTTTCATGGTTAGTTTTATATATTAATGATGTGTTTTCTTACGGACATATCTGTTAGAATAGAGAAATTTTTCATTTAAGAATTATTATGAAATGATTTCTTTCCTCGTTAACAAGTTGCTAATTTAAATTATATCTTCGTATTTCAAAACATTTTTAAAAAATAATTTTGACTAAAATAGTAAATATTACGCTGTATTTTAGATTATTTCGGTTTGTTTTTTTTCTTTTTCTGGTTTTTGTCATTCAAAGCAGGCTATATGCCCAGATAAAAAACGCTGATATCGTTGGTATTTCAGGGGTCTTGATGAGTTCAGACAGCCTGCATGCGATCCCCGATGCACAAATTTTCAGCCGCGACAATTATCTTGGCAGTTTTAGCGATACCAACGGCAGGTTTTACATTACGGTGGCACCAAACGACTCCATTATGCTCGCCTCACTCGGCTATTCCACACGCATTATTCCCATCACCGACAGTATCTTACAAATGAAACAGCCCATTACTTTTTATATGACACTCGATACGGTTTTAATTCACGAAATTGTTATCCATGCGTTTTGGGATTACGAAACATTTAAGCAGATGCTTATTCACATGAAACCGGCTCAGAGCAGTTATGATATTTCGGAAGATTTAAACAAACGGCCACTTTTATACAAACAACGTCAAGGAAGTTTTGACCTGTTTAGCCCTATACAATCATTGTACAATTTTTTTAACAAAAAAGCGGTTATCCAAAGAAAACTTCTTCACGACCGGAGAATGTACAACCGCAAGATGATAAAACTGGGCCGGCCACAGGACACTATTCCTTCTACCCTCGACTATATGCGAGATAAGATACGCCAATAGTACAGGAACAGCGCCATTCCTTCTACCCCTGGGCATAAGCAAGAGAAGCAATACTAAGTTTTATACCGGGAATCTCCAACAGTTTATTACCACAGGCCTCCAGTGTAGCACCGGTGGTAATGACATCATCTACCAAAAGTACATGTTTGCCTTCGAGACGCTGCCCTTTTTTAATTTCAAAAATATCTTTTACATTTTGCCAGCGTTCGTAACGTGATTTTTTGGTCTGTGAGGAGGTGTGAACTTTCCGGTAAAGAACATCAGGAAAAACACGTGCTTTCATACTCTTTGCCATCCCTTCAACAATAATCAGGCTTTGATTATATCCTCTTTTATGCTCTTTTTTGGGATGTAGCGGAACCGGAATGATTGCGTCAGCCGTATTAAACAGTTCGCTGTCATTCAATTGGTTGCCAAACAGTTTTCCGAGATAAATGCCAATCTCCTTTTTGCCTTTGTATTTCAGTTTATGAATCAATTGCTGGGATCCTCCGCCTTTGCTGAAAAACAAAAAAGTGGTGGCCGAGACAAGCGGAAGACGTCCGCTGAAGATATCTATGATAGGATTTTCAGCTTCTCTCTGAAAATTAGTATATGCCAGTTTATAAAAACAGGTGGTACACAAAGTTTCTTCTTGTTGGTGTAATGTCTTGCCACATAACAGGCAACTTTTCGGGAAAAGTAAACCTGTCAAATCCGAGGCCCATGTGTGTAATGCAAAGCTCATAAGATAAGGACAATTGTCAGGAGAAATTAGAAATACAGCTTATGTTTATTCATGTCAAGATAGCGGTTCACGGCAAAGAAAGTGGAAAATCCGGTTACCGCCATGCCAAGCAGAATCACAAAAATATAAACCAAGCCAATAAGTCGGGGGCTTTCGATGGCAGTTAGTTCGGGAAGACTTTCCCGGGCAACAACCAATACGGCAGTCAACAGTACCAGGGCAATAAATGCGCTGTACACCCCCTGCAGCATACCTTTCCACACAAACGGACGACGAATAAATCCACGGGTAGCCCCAACCAACTGCATGCTGTTTATAACAAATCTTTTGGAATAAATGGTTAATCTGGTACTGTTATTCATAAGAGCAATGGCTATTATCAGCAAAACAGCACTCAATACCAACAAAACAAGTGTGATTTTACTCAGGTTCTTATCAATCTCCTGCACCAGCGATTTCTGATAATAAACCTCTTTGACAAAAGGTTTTATCAATATCTGTTTTTCAATCTTCGAGATACTGTCGTTGTTGGCCCAGGCAGCATTGAACCGTACATCAATGGAGGGAAGCAACGGATTATCCTCTTTCCCGAAAAAATCGACAAAATTATTTCCGAGGCTTTTTTTCAGTCGGTTAAGCGCTTCTTTTTTTGTAATATACTCGGTAGTCTTGACGTAATCGCGTGTGTCAAGATGCTTTTGTAAACGAATTACTTCAGCATCTTTAACCCCCGGTTTTATAATGATTTCAAAACCAATATTTTCCTTTATGTAATTAGACAATGTTTTGGCATGAACAATCAGCAGGCCGATAAATCCCAGTGTGAACAACACAAGCGTAATGCTTATGAGCGATGTAAAATACGCTGTGTTGACGCGCTTTTTATAATATTGTTCTTCCATTGCTGCCATACGACCGGGCTAAATTAGTAATTTCCAAAGAACGGGCAAGCAGAGGATTTCCCATTTTATAAAAATGAAAATGCCCTAATTTATCCTGTGTGATGTATCGTTTAATCCTGAGGCACCTAAAGGTTGGCTTGTGGCCCCTGCCAAAGGCACGACAAACTGTGAGAATCTTGTGATTCATTGATTCATCAGACACCCACGTCGGCTTCCACTCATGCCCGTGTCTCCTCTGAGGCTTTCCCCGTTTAATTTTTAACAACATCAACTGTAATTTACAGTATTTTAAAGTTATTTAACAGAAAATTTTCGCTTTTTTTAGATATTTTTGTAACTCACTTTTTAAAAATTACTTAAACCAAAACGGTATGAGAAAACATCTGATAAAACCGACCCGGATTATGGTTATCATCCTGCTTGCCGGGATAACCTTCGGAGGTCTTTCTTCCTGCCAAAGCAAGAGAAAACTGGCCAAAAAACAAGTCGAAGCGGCCTATAACATTAAAGTTCAGCAAGCTAAAAAAGACCTGACGGCAATGCTAAACGGAACTACCGACTGGACATTAGATGAACAGTTTAAACGTTTGGACACCATCAAATCATACAACATTAATGCTCCGGAGGTAAAGGACTTAATTATGAAAGTTGAGGACAAACTGAACGCCGAAAAGGCCGTAGCCGAACGAAAAGCCGAAGAGGAACGACTAAGGAAAGCCGAAGCAGCGAAAAAGCAGGCAGAACTGGCAAAGTTTAATGTTATTAATGAAAAATTTGCCGGGATTGCTCATGCCGGTTCTTACAATGAGGCGGACAAAGAGATCAGCCGGGTACTCAATATTTTTGCTACTCCGGATGTGCCGGTATTGATTATTATTGATCAGGTAGATGGCGTAAACGACTATGACCGTCCAACCACGGCATCCCGTTTTTTGAACTATCTGAAAGATATGAGGGCCTACAACTATGCTGTTGAATCTGTTAAAAGAAATACCGAAGGAAAAATTACAGAATTAGAACTCATTAAAAAATAAGCACAATGAAAAATATAACTTATTCCATCCTTTTTCTGTTAGGAACACTTATGGTATTACCGGCAACGGCGCAGGAACCTCTTAACCCTCAGAGAAAACAAGCCGTGGACAGCCTGGCGTTGGAAAAAGTTCACGACCTGAGTAAATACATCACTATTATCGGAAGTAAAAATACACCCTGGAGCGAAGCTAACCGTGTTATCGACCGTGCCGAAGAGCTTTTTATGCCGGGCTCCGAAATTGGCGTCTCCTCTTTGCTGAGACCTCAGATTTACTACTACGGCGTCCGCAAATATTTTGAGAGACTTATACGCCTTAATTACAGCAAAGTCGAAATTCAATGGTACAAAATTGATTATGTAAGCGACTTGCAGCGTCAGCCTGATGGGACATTTGTTGGCGTCATCACTGTCTTTCAAAAATTTAAAGGTTACAACAAAGAGGGGCAACTGGTTTATCAGGATACCACAAAAAAAGACATTACGGTTTATGTAAAACGTAAAGAAACGCAAATTGGCGGACGTCTCATTGATTTTTGGGATGTTTTGCTTGGCGACATGCGCGTGAAAGAGACAGAAAGATAGATGAGATGCAATTGATGGAAAACGCTGTTCCACGCCGGGATGGCGTTTTTTATGCCGAATATTATTTGTTGTTGTAAAGATTCATAGTACGGTCGGTACCGAGAGTAACAAAACTTTTGATGATTTCCACAGCTTTTTCCACCCGCGGGATAAGCAGGTCGGTCTCGCTGCGCGACCACTGGCCTAACACATAATCGACCTGGAAACCTTTGGGAAAATCATTTCCAATACCCATACGAAGGCGCGAAAAAACATTGGTGCCTAGTTTTTCAATAATATCAGTAAGACCATTATGACCGGCATCACCGCCCTGTTTTTTCATGCGCAGTGTTCCCAGTGGCAGGGCTATGTCATCAAGCACTACGAGAAGTTTGTCCAGCGGGATTTTTTCTTTTGTAAGCCAATATTTCACTGCTTTCCCGCTAAGGTTCATATAGGTAGTTGGTTTGATGACCACCAGCGTCCGGCCTTTGTATTTCAACCGTGACACGGAAGCAAGCCGTTCGGTCTCAAATTTGTTTTTAAGGTCTCCGGCAAGGGCATCCGCCACCACAAAACCAATGTTGTGACGGGTATTGGCATACTCTGCACCGATATTACCGAGACATGCAATTAAATATTTCATTCGGCTGATTATTTGCCTTATACGGGCAAAAGTAAAGGGATAAAGCTTACGCCTCATCCCTTTATGAAAAAATTTATAAATTATTATTCTTCGGCAGCAACTTCGGTTTCCTCTTTTTCACCCTCTTCACTTTCGGCGGCCAATTCTTCGTCAGAAACCCCGCGGGCAGCTTTCACGCTCACCACAACAGCATTGACAGGCTCAAGAAACTGAAGTTTCTCGCCGGGAATATCTTTCATCTTTATGGAGTTCCCGATATCCAGGTCAGAAATGTTCAGTACAATATGCTCTGGTATATCTTCCACCAAACCTTTCACCCGTATTTTACGCAATTTAAGTTGCAATTTTCCCCCTTTGATAGCGCCGGGAGCTGTTCCTTCTAACTGAACCGGAATAGCTAACGTAACATGTTTTCCGGGAATAAGCTCCAGAAAATCGGCATGTAAAACGATGTCGGTTACCGGATGGTATTGAATATCCTGCAAAATGGTTTCGAAGGTCTCCCCACCCAAATTGATTTTAATAATAAATACTTCCGGAGTAAAGATTATTTTCTTGAAATCTTTCTGGTCTAAGCTAAAGTGTTTTTGATCCTTACCACCATAGATTACACAAGGGACTCTTCCCTCTTTTCGTTGCTTTTTAGCATCTTTTTTCCCTACGTTCTCACGAAGAGAACCGCTCAATGATACTGTTTTCATGATATAAAATTTAATTAATTATTTAATGCTGCTCCCCAGATTAAACAGGGAGCTAATAGATTCGTAATTTTCAACGCGTTTTATCACTTCGGCAAAAAGAGTGGCCGTTGTAAGCACTTTAACTTTTTCAAAGCTCTCTTTTTTAATGGGAATCGTATCGGTAACGATGACCTCTTCAAAAGGCGAATTGGCAAGCACTTCCCGGGCATTCCCCGAAAAAATAGCATGGGTGGCCATGGCTCTCACGCTTTTAGCTCCTTTTTCCATGATCAGTTCACCCGCCTTGGTTATCGTACCGGCCGTGTCGATGATATCATCTACCAACACCACATCTTTTCCTTCCACATCACCTATCAACTGCATTTTTTCCACCACATTGGGCCTGGAGCGTTGTTTATAGCAAATGGCAAATCCTGTGTTCAGCCCCTTGGCATAAGAAGCCGCCCGACGCGTTCCACCCGTATCGGGCGAAGCCATCATCAGATTGGGTAAATTCAGGCTTTTTAAATAAGGATAAAAAATAACCGATGCATACAAATGATCCACCGGAATATCAAAAAACCCCTGAATCTGGTCGGCATGCAAATCAATGGTGATCAGTCTGTCGATGCCGGTCTTCGTTAACAGGTTGGTTATCAGTTTAGAGCCAATAGAAACCCGTGGTTTGTCTTTTCTGTCCTGACGGGCATAACCGAAATAGGGGATGACCGCCACAATTTTCCGGGCAGAAGCTCTTTTGGCCGCATCAATCATCATAAGTAATTCCATAATATTATCGGCCGGCGGAAAAGTTGATTGAACAATAAAAACATCCCGACCGCGAATATTTTCCTCGTAAGAGGTTTGAAATTCGCCATCTGAAAAGTTGATGACTTCCGATTTGCCCAGTTGGGTTTTGTAAGCTTCGGCTATCTTTTCCGCAAGGTAACGGCTTTGCCGACCGGAAAAAATTTTAACTATTGGCTCCCGCATGATGTGTTGAATAATTGAAAATGCGGTGCAAAAATAACACAAAAACAGATGTAAAGCAGGCGCTTATTTATTTTTTAAAATATTTTTAGCGCATTATTTTACAGACAATTGCAAAAAGCCGAAGGCATAGTGTGTTCTTTCTCACAAAATTATTGTTTTAACGCCACCGGTACTACTGCATATTTTAGTGGTGCTGTATCTGTAATTATTATATTGACGGAAG
>CAZRAW010000100.1:0-8309 GCA_964598065.1 uncultured Lentimicrobiaceae bacterium | reverse complement strand
GTAGCGGGGGCAGGATTCGAACCTACGACCTACGGGTTATGAGCCCGCCGAGCTACCACTGCTCCACCCCGCAATATATTTTTAGTGTTTTATATCAAATGAACGCCGGAGATTTAATGCCCCGTTTCCCGTTTTTAAAAGGGAGTGCAAAGATATATTTTGTTTCTTTGCCACGCAAATATATTTTTTAAAATTTTTTATGTTACACAAAGCAGGCTTTGTCAACATTATAGGTTATCCCAACGTGGGAAAATCGACACTGATGAATGCCGTGGTGGGCGAAAAGCTTTCCATAATCACCTCAAAAGCACAGACAACCCGCCATCGCATCATGGGTATTGTGAACGGAGATGACTTTCAGATCGTCTATTCCGACACCCCGGGAATTGTTCGCGACCCCGCCTACAAGATGCACGAGTACATGAACAAATATATCGAATCGGCGCTGATTGATGCTGATATTATCCTGCTCATGACCGAACCGGGCATAAAATTCGGGGAAGAAACCGTAATCAATAAAATAGAACATTCGGATGTTCCGCTGATTGTATTGATTAACAAAATTGATTTGTCAGATCAAACAACGGTGGAAGCAGATATAGCCTACTGGCAGAAAAAATTTCCCCGTGCGGAAGTCGTTCCTATTTCCGCACTGCGGAATTTTAACATTTCCAAAGTATTTGATACCATTCTGGAAAAGCTTCCCGAAAGCCCGGCTTATTATCCTAAAGATGAGTTGACAACCCGCTCCGAGCGTTTTTTTGTTTCGGAAATGATTCGCGAAAAAATATTTCTGAACTATAAAAAGGAAATCCCCTATTCTGTCGAGGTGGCTGTGGAATCCTTTAAAGAAAGTGAAAAGCTTATTAAAATTCATGCTTATATTTTTGTGGAACGCGATTCACAAAAAGGTATCCTGCTGGGACATCAGGGAAATGCCATAAAACGCACCGGCACTATGGCACGCCTGGAAATGGAAAAATTTTTTGATAAGAAAATCTTTCTCCAGCTCTCGGTAAAAGTGAACAAAGACTGGCGGAATAGCGAAAAGCAGCTGGGACAATTCGGCTATGACAGTTAAGACCGGCAAATCCATTAATTTTGCAAAAAAATAATTATGAATAATATTGTTGCCATTGTAGGCCGTCCAAATGTTGGGAAATCCACACTGTTTAACCGGTTGACGGGATCAAAAACCGCTATTGTGGAGTCGGAGAGCGGCGTAACCCGCGACCGGATTTACGGAAAAAGCGACTGGAACGGAAAAGAATTTTCTGTTATTGACACCGGCGGCTTTGTTCAGGGTTCCAATGATGTTTTTGAAGAAGAAATCAGAAAGCAGGTACTTTTTGCCATTGATGAGGCAGATGCCATCGTTTTTATGGTGGATGCCCGCGAAGGTATTCATCCGTTAGACGAAGATGTGGCAGAGCTGTTACGCCGTTCCGGAAAAAAGGTCTTTGTTGCGGCAAACAAAGTGGATACCCCCAACATGACCCATATCGGCAGTGACTTTTATGCGCTGGGTTTAGGAGAAGTCTATCCCATATCTTCTGTAAACGGCAATGGAACCGGCGACCTTTTCGATGAAGTCGTCAAAGAATTTAACAAAACAGAAGAGGAGGAAATACCGGACATCCCCCGGATTGCTGTTATTGGTCGTCCCAACGTTGGCAAGTCATCCCTTATCAATACGCTGATTGGCGATATCCGGAACATTGTTACTCCGGTGGCCGGCACCACACGCGATTCCGTTTATACGCCTTTTAAAGGTTTTGGCCATGAGTTTATGCTGGTGGATACGGCAGGTCTGCGCAAAAAAGGCAAGGTTTACGAAAACATTGAGTTTTATTCGACACTGCGTACCATTCGTGCCATCGAAAATTCGGACATCTGTCTCGTTATGATTGATGCCAGCCAGGGAATTGAAAAACAAGATGTAAGTATTTTTCATTTGGCTGAGAAAAACCGGAAAGGTATTGTGATTGTAGTGAACAAATGGGATTTGGTGGACAAATCAAACAACACCCATTTAAAGTTTGAGGAAGCCATCCGGAAACGCATTGCTCCATTTAATGATGTGCCCATAGTGTTTGTCTCGGTAAACGAAAAACAACGGATCTTTAAAGCACTTAATTTCGCCGAAGAGGTTTACAGCAAGCGTAGCAAACACATTTCCACCTCAAAACTTAACGAACTTTTACTACCGATTATCGAAGAAAATCCGCATCCCATGGCCTCACGAGGTCGTTACATCCGGATAAAATACATCATGCAGTTGAAAACAAATTCACCGCAGTTTGTCTTTTTCTGCAACTTTCCCGACGAGGTGAAAGAGCCTTACAAAAGGTTCCTTGAGAACAAGATACGAAAGTATTACGATTTTACCGGCGTCCCTATCCAACTCTTTTTCAGACAAAAATAACCGTATATGTCACACGTAAGACTCGACAAATGGCTTTGGGCAGTACGGTTGTACAAAACCCGTTCGCAGGCAACGGAAGCTTGTAAAGGTGGAAAAGTTAAAATGTCCGGCAACAACGCCAAACCTTCGCGGGAGGTAAACGAAGGCGATGAAATTGAAATTCACTCCGGAGGCATTATAAAAAAAGTACGTGTTAAAAAGGCGGTAAAAAACCGCGTTTCCGCCGCACTGGTCCCCGACCTGATGGAAGACCTCACCCCTGCCGAAGAACTGGAAAAGCTGCAAATGATACAGCAACTCAACTACGAAAAACGCTCGCGCGGTTTGGGACGCCCCACCAAAAAAGACCGGCGAATTTTGAACAGCCTGAAAGGGAAACCTGATTGAGTCAAACAATGGTCATTCGATAGTCAAACAATGGTCAGGCATCAACATTATTTCATTCAACATTCGTCATTATTTAATTCGTCATCCCTTCATTCCCCCGCCAACCAAAAAGTAATTATCAGGTTCCATCACCATTTTTCATGTCGCAATGTTATAAATCGTTTTCCCGGGCGAGCCACAATCTTTTTACTTTTGCAAAAAACAAAAGCTTATGTACACAGCAGAAACCATGAAAGACCTGTCGAAACGACTCGCGGCCTTAAGGGGGTATCTTTGACATCGACCGCATGTTGATGGAAATTGAAGAAGAAGAGGAAAAAACGCAGGCGCCGGATTTTTGGAATGACCCGAAAAAAGCGGAAGTGCTGTTGAGAAAAATCAAGGCTAAAAAAAACCGTACGGAGGCTTTCGCCAAAGCACAGGAGGCTTTCAACGACCTGAAAGTGCTGGAGGATTTTTTTCGCGATGGGGAAGTTTCACATGAGGAAATGGACCAACAGCTTGCCGTGGCATTGAAACAGGTGGAAGAGCAGGAGTTCCTGCAAATGCTTGGTAAAAAAGAGGATAGCCTGAATGCCATTTTGAAAATCAACCCTGGTGCCGGCGGTACCGAAAGCCAGGACTGGGCGGAGATGCTTATGCGCATGTACATCCGCTATGGCGAGCGCAAAGGTTTTAAAGTGAAAGAACTGGAGTTTCAGGAAGGGGATGTAGCCGGTATCAAATCGGTTTCGCTGGAGTTTGAAGGGGATTTTGCCTTTGGTTACCTGAAAGGAGAAAATGGTGTTCACCGGCTGGTACGGCTTTCGCCTTTCGATTCGGCGAACCGTCGTCATACCTCTTTTGCATCGGTGTATGTTTACCCCGTGGTGGACGATTCCATCGAAATTGCAGTGAACCCGGCGGATATCAGTTGGGATACTTTTCGCAGCAGCGGTCCGGGCGGGCAAAATGTAAATAAGGTAGAAACCGCCGTTCGTCTGAGGCATGAGCCTTCGGGCTTGGTTGTTGAGTGCCAGGAAACCCGTTCGCAACAGCAAAACCGTGAAAAAGCTCTGCAAATGTTACGTTCACAGTTGTACGAGATTGAGATGCGGAAAAAACAGGAAGCACAGGCAAAAATAGAAGCAGGTAAGAAGAAAATCGAATGGGGTTCGCAAATCCGGTCTTATGTGTTACATCCTTATAAACTGGTGAAAGATGTGCGAACAAATTATGAAACTTCCAACGTACAGGCAGTTTTGGATGGAGAATTGGACAATTTTATCAAGGCCTACTTGATGGAATTTGGAGGAGGTGGGAAGTAAAATCACTAATTTGCCATTCGATATTTTTGTATTCCTAAGCCAAAGATCGGAAAAGACAAATCTCAAACCACAAAATCCAAATAAATTCTAATAATCAATATCAAAATACCAAATAATTGAGTTGCTGTTTGAAAATTGGTTTTTTCGAATTTGTTATTTATTTGATTTTTGTAAATTGTTATTTGCCTGCCTCGCATCTCTCTGGCAAGGTGGTTTTCTACCAAAAAACAGACAACTATCAAAATTAAGCACCTAAATGCGTTCGTTTTGGTCTTTGTTATACACTTCCTTCCGTTTCGGGACCTGAATATCATCATTTTTTCCTGCACAAATAGAAAAATTTGCCTTAAAACCGGTAGAAATCTACTATATTTTCTAAAAATTTTGATTTCTATAAAATAGGACGAGTGCCTCGCAAACGTTATTATTGGCTGTTTTCACTTTGAGGCCAAAATAGGCAATAAATTAACAAAACCTCTTTTTGTTCTTGTATCTGCCTCATTATCAATATTAAATAAATAATAATTTTAAATTTCTCTGATGCATTTGTTAATATTCAATTTGGAAATTAATTTTTCTCGTACAGAAAAATATCTATTTTTGAATTGATCGATTGTGGTTAATGAATGCCTGGAAGGACGGACATTATCAAAAGCTCATGAAATTCGCAGACAAATGAAGAATAAGTTTAGATATAGAAGCTTAAATAATATAAGAGAGAATACTCTTGCATTAGTGCGGCATTTTTTTTCTTTTGATCTTGCTGTTGGAGAAAACTTTTCTCAGCATAATAGTATTGTGCTGCACGGAATTGATTCAAAGAATCGTTGGCAGGGAAACCAAAGGCAGCAACAAACCGTGTCTATGGAATTGATAAACGGTACCTTTAATGATCAACCCGACAATCATAATTCTCATCAGCAGACAAACAGGATACCCTGATTATTTTCCCATTTCAAAGAAGTTTTATAGGCTTATGGGAAAATCCATAAGCCTTTTTTGTTTAACCAAATATTATAAGCTATGAAAAAAATTGAGGCGATTATTCGGAAGTCAAAATTTGAGGATGTTAAAAAGGCTTTGTATGAAGCCGGCATTGGGTGGTTTTCCTACTGGGACATTACAGGTCTTGGAAAATCGACCGAAGAGCAAATGGTAAGAGGGCAGATATTTGAGTCCCATTATATTCAACGGCACATGCTTTCGATTGTTGTTCGCGACCAGAATTTGGAGAAAACCGTGAACGCGATCATGAATGCTGCACGAACCGGAGACATGGGCGATGGTAAAATCTTTGTATCCGACATTGAAGCTACCTATCGGATCCGTACGGGTGAAACCGGACCGGACGCTCTATACAATAAAGAAAATGGAGAAAAGTAATACCTTATTTAATCTTATAACTAACATGATGAAACTTGCCGGATGGTATTTGTGCAAGAGAAGTTGTTGATTGACAAAAACTGCTTCGTTTCATGTTCTTAAATCACAAAACAATTTTAAGATGAAAAAAATAAACATAGTAATAATTACTCTTTTGACTTTGATAAGTTTACCGGCAATGGCGCAAGGTGCAGCAGCAGTAACAGCTGTTCCTACTCCCACAATTAATGCGGGCGATACAGCCTGGGTGATGATTGCTACCGCATTGGTAATGTTAATGACAATACCCGGATTGGCTCTTTTTTATGGCGGCCTGGTTCGTCGCAAGAATATTTTAAATGTAATGATGCAGTGCTTTATGATTACAGCCGTAATCAGTATCGAATGGGTAGCCGTCGGTTATAGTCTGGCCTTCGGTAGCTCAAGTGGAATATTAGCTCCTTACATTGGCGGGTTTCATTGGGCTTTTCTGCATGGGATTCATATCAACGATTTAAGCCCTTATTTTATTTCCCATTCCCAACCCACCGGAAAAATAGTCAACGGTGTTCCGGTAATGATTGGAACCATTCCTCACATCGTCTTTATATTATTTCAAATGATGTTCGCTGTGATTACGCCTGCCTTGATCATTGGCGCTTTTGCCGAACGAATCAAATTCAAAGGTTTTTTGATTTTCTCGTTACTTTGGGCTTTGGTTATTTACAATCCTGTAGCACATTGGGTATGGTCAGCAGATGGTTGGTTAGCTAAGTTAGGAGCACTTGACTTTGCCGGAGGCACGGTGGTGCATATCAATGCCGGTATTGCAGCTTTGGTCATGGTTCTGATGTTGGGTAAGCGTCGTGATTATCAACGACACGCTATTCCACCACACAACATTCCTTTTGTAGCTATTGGCGCCGCTCTTTTGTGGTTTGGATGGTTCGGATTCAATGCCGGTAGTGGATTAGCTGCCGATGGGCTTGCAGGAAACGCTTTCCTTGTTACTCAAATCGCTGCGGCTACGGCTGCTTTTACATGGGCAATTTTGGATTGGATCATCGGAAAGAAACCGACACTTGTGGGCGTCGCTACGGGAGCAGTGGCAGGGTTAGTTGCCATTACGCCGGCTTCCGGGTTTGTTGATGTGACGGGTGCGTTGATTATCGGTGTGGTGGTTTCCTTAGTTTGTTTCTTTATGGTAGCTTATGTAAAACCGAAAACGGGATATGATGATACATTAGATGCATTTGGTGTACATGGTATTGGCGGTATCATCGGCGCTTTATTGACCGGACTATTGGCTACGCCGGCAATTCAAGCTGCATATAGTGGTGCTTTCTACGGGAATCCTCACCAATTTGTCGTTCAGCTGATCGCTGTTTTAGCAACCGTCGTCTATTCGGGAGTTGGTACCTTTGTTCTCTTTATAGTGGTGGACAAGCTATTCGGTTTGCGTGCAAATGAAAAACAAGAAGCCATTGGCATGGATGAGGCAATGCACGGAGAAACTGCTTATACGACGTTTGATTGATAAAAATGTTTTCAACATTCATCCGATGACTATGAGTCGTCGGATGAATGTTGAACAAAAAAAGGTTTTAGTCGCGGATGGTGAATTAACCCCTTTTTATTTATTTCATATTAATTCAATATATTAAATTTATGCTATGGACAAGCAACTTATACAGAACGTGTCAGTAGATTCTGTTGTTTTTGGCTTTGACTCGGTTCATCTGAATGTATTATTAATTGGACGAGATATCCTTTATGAAGGGGTACAGTATCATGACTGGAAATTTCCCGGGGATTTGATTCGTTTGAATGAGGACCCGGATACTGTTTCGATGCGTATACTAAAAGAGCTAACGGGACTTCAGAATATCTTCATGAAACAATTAAAAGCTTTTGGATCGCCTGATCGTTTGATCAGACGGCCACAAGACATGTCGTGGCTTATTTCAATTGACCATCCGGAAAGACGAGTAATTACTATTCCTTATTACGCACTCATTAATTTGTCTAATGAAACCAAGAATAACATAAACCTTACAACAAATGCACGTTGGACTAATGTTGATGATGTTCCCAGGTTACCCTTGGCATTTGATCATCAGGAAATTTTAAACTTTGCTTTGGAAACACTTCGCCTTGAATTGCGAACAAAACCACTCGCCTTTGAGCTGTTGCCATCAAAGTTTTCACTTAGTCAATTACAAAAGATTTATGAAATAATATTGGGAATTCCCCTTGACAAGCGCAATTTTCGGAAAAAAATCTCTAATCTGAATTATATCGTGCCCTTAAACGAAAAAGAAGCAGAGGTTTCACACCGACCGGCAAAATTATATATGTTCAGCAGGGAGATTTATCAAATAGTTTCACGCGGAATCGAAAATATCACAATCGAAGAGGATCGTCTTCTGCCTTCCGGAACATTTTCGGGGGATTTGTGAATATTTTCCATCTTTACCGGGACAATGAAGCCGTTTAAAGTTAAATGGGATTTTCGAGAGAAACAGATGGGCTCTAATGGCGAAGCCCGGTTTTTATTCCATAGCCACAGCTATAAAAAAATAAAAAATAACTGAAGTCCAATGAAGTCAAGATGTTTCTCACAGTTTCTCAGTTTAGCTTTAAACAACTTCAATTAGAACAAATTATAAATAAGCCTTTTGTTCGCTATATTTTCTCAGGATTCTGTAATTTTGACTGTTCTTAAAAAACAGTAAAAATGATTACTATTTATCATAATCCCCGGTGTAAAAAATCGCGTGCCGGCCTGCAGTTTCTGCAAAGCAAAACAGATGATTTTAAAATTGTTG
>CAZRAW010000099.1:0-8336 GCA_964598065.1 uncultured Lentimicrobiaceae bacterium | reverse complement strand
GATTTGCCTAAACTTGTTCTAAATATCTTCTTTGTTCCTTTTGACAGGTGTTAAATCCGTAATTTTGCTGCATTAAAATATCAATGGACATGATTATAAAACAGTTAACACATCCCCGCAGCATCGTAGTTGTGGGAGGCTCGAATGATATAGAAAAACCGGGTGGAAAAGTCATCAAAAATCTTTTGGAGGGCAAATTTGATGGCGAACTCTACGTGATGAACCCCAAGGAAGACGAGGTTCAGGGAATAAAAAGTTTTCGTGACCCCAAAGAGATGCCCGATGTGGATTTGGCTATAATCGCTATTGCAGCAAAATACACGCCCGACACGGTTGAATTCCTGGCTCAAAACAAAAACACACGCGCTTTCATTGTGCTGTCTGCCGGTTTCAGTGAAGAAAGCCATGAAGGCAAGCTACTGGAAGATAAGATGGTAGCATCGGTAAACAAGGTGAACGGATCGCTTATCGGTCCCAATTGCATAGGGGTGCTGACACCGCAATATCACGGCGTTTTTACACAACCCATTCCCAAACTCAACCCCAAAGGCTGTGATTTTATCAGCGGTTCGGGTGCCACGGCCTGTTTTATTATGGAGGCCGGAATTCCCAAAGGCCTGACATTCAACAATGTTTATTCCGTGGGAAACTCAGCCCAAATGGGTGTGGAAGAGGTGCTACAATACATGGATGAGACTTTCGACCCGGAAAAAGACCCCAAAGTCAAGCTGCTTTATCTCGAAAAAATCGACCATCCCGGTTTGTTGCTGAAACATGCTGCTTCGCTCATTCGGAAAGGTTGCCGGATTGCAGCTGTGAAAGCCGGAGCTTCGGAAGCCGGAAGCCGTGCTGCTTCTTCACATACGGGAGCGCTTACCAGCTCGGATGCTGCTGCGGATGCGCTTTTCCGCAAAGCCGGTATCGTGCGTTGCTATGGTCGCGAAGACCTTATCAGCGTGGCTTCGGTTTTCATGTATCCCGAACTTCAGGGCAAAAATATTGCAGTGATTACCCATGCCGGCGGGCCCGCTGTCATGCTCACCGATAAACTCTCTGCCGGCGGTTTGAATGTTCCGGCTATCCGGGGAAAAGCAGTCGAAGAGCTGAAAACAAAACTGTTTCCCGGCTCAGCTGTGGGTAATCCTATCGATTTTCTCGCTACCGGTACAGCCGAACAACTCGGTACCATCATCGACTATGTGAATAACAAATTTGATGAAATTGATGCTATGGTGGTAATTTTCGGCACACCGGGTTTGTTTAAGGTTTATGATGTGTACGATTTGCTGGATGAGAAAATGAAACACAGCAAAAAACCTGTTTTTCCTGTTTTACCTTCCTTTTTAACGGCTGAAAAAGAGGTGAAAGCTTTTGTGGAAAAAGGCAGAGTTTATTTCCCTGACGAAGTTGTACTGGGCGAAGCCCTGGCACGGATTTACTATACGCCGGCGCCGGCTCCCGAAAAGGTTGCTTTGCCTTATGTGGATGAAAAACAAATCCGCACCATTGTGGAAGAAGCCACTGACGGTTATTTACCTCCTGAAAAAGTAACGGCACTGTTGGATGCCGCCGGTATTCCCCGTGCAAAAGAGTTTAACACTTCACAGAAAGAAGAAATTGTAAAACTGACTGAGGAAGTTGGCTTTCCGTTAGTTATGAAAGTTGTCGGCCCCTTGCACAAATCGGATGTGGGCGGCGTAAGTCTGAACATTTGCGATAACAAAAAACTGCTGAGCGAAATGGAACGCATGATGCAGATTAAAGGCGCCAAAGGCGTGCTCATTCAGCCCATGCTTAACGGCACGGAGCTTTTTGCCGGCATAAAAAAAGAGGATAAATTCGGCCATTTGATTTTGTTTGGTCTCGGCGGTATCTTTATTGAAGTGTTGAAGGATGTGAGAGCCATGCTGGCGCCTTTGGGTAAAGAGGAGGCTTTGGCTGAATTGAAAAATCTGAAAAGCTACAAAATCATTCAGGGCGTACGTGGTATGGAAGGCGTGGACGAAGAACTTTTTGCTGATGTATTGATACGACTTTCGGCGCTTGTACAAACTGCTCCCGAAATTGCCGAGATGGATTTGAATCCTCTGCTTGGCAGCAAACGACAGGTGGTGGCCGTGGACGCACGTATCCGGATTAATAAATAATCTGTATTTACTTTTATATCCGGGTGTTATGCATATGATTCGTTTACTGGTATTCAGGTTATAATTTGCCGGCAGGATGTGAGATGAAAGGGGAATCTGCTCTCTTTTCTTTGAAAAAATATTCGTAATTTTGGGCAGCATTTCGAAAACAGGATTTTTCATCCGAAATGCATTATGGATTTATAGCATTAATACTCAAATTATGAAAAGCACACCGATAGATTATGATATTGTTACGCAAAAAATAAAGGAAAGCGGCCTGCATTCGGTTGGCTGCGCTTCCATCCGTGAAATCAAAAAGCTGGTGGATGAAATTGAAAAGGCTACGGGTGAACAATATATTCGTATGGAAATGGGGGTTCCCGGACTGCCTCCTGTAAAAATAGGCGTGGATGCCCAAATTGAAGCGCTGCAAAAGGGGGTTGCCGCCATTTATCCCAACATTCAGGGGTTGCAGGTTCTGAAAGAAGAGTTTTCGCTGTTTTTGAAACTTTTCATGGATGTTGATGTGAACCCGGAAGGATGTATTCCGACGGTGGGTTCCATGCAGGGTGGTTTTGCCTCTTTTTTATGTATGAGCCGCACTAACCGGCATCAGGATTCCACCCTTTTTATTGATCCCGGATTTCCGGTGCATAAGATGCAGCATAAGGTGTTAAACCTTCGCTACGAAAGTTTCGATGTGTATAATTACCGCGGCAAAAAATTAAAAGCCAAATTGGAATCTTATTTTAAAACAGGAAGATTCCATTCGGTCTTGTATTCCAATCCCAACAACCCGTCCTGGATATGTTTTACTGAGGAAGAGTTACAAATTATCGGCGAAATGGCTGATAAATACAATGTGGCTATTCTCGAAGACCTCGCTTATTTTGGGATGGACTTCCGTAAAGACTATTCTCAACCCGGAAAACCTCCTTATCAGCCTACTGTGGCCAAATATTCAAAAAATTATATTTTGTTCGTTTCCAGCTCTAAAATATTCAGCTATGCCGGTGAGCGTATCGGAATGATGGCTATCTCCAACAATTTGTTTACCATGAGTCTGCCCGATCTGCTCCGTTATTATACCACGGATAACCTGGGCTATTCGCTGATTTATGAAACACTCTACCCGCTTAGTTCCGGAACCGCACATTCGGCACAGTATGCCATTACAGCTGTGTTGAAAGCAGCCAATGAAGGTAAATTCAACTTCGTTGATTACGTGAAAGATTATGGCGTCAAGGCTAAGGAAATGAAGAAGATATTTTTGGAAAATGGTTTCAAAATCGTGTATGATACGGATATTGACCAACCCATTGCTGATGGCTTTTACTTTACTTTTTCTTATCCGGGATTTGATGCTGAAGACCTGTTGCATGAGCTGGCTTATTACGGCATTAGCGCTATTTCTCTTCTGATTACCGGAAGCGAACACAAAGAGGGCATCAGAGCTTGTACTTCGTTGGTTAAACATGAACAGTTTCCCTTGCTGAACGAACGGCTGGCACAGTTTCATAAAGACCATCCCATAGCATATTAACCGGAAAACGCGTGGTTTTTAGTTATAAACGGAAAACGGTTCAGGCTTGCAATATTCTTTTATTTTCTCCATCACCGTCGCCGGTCGAGATTTTAACACAGCGCCCAAAGCCTCCTCAGCCAATGGCGGATACGGCGAATGCAGAAGCTAAAGTTAGTAGCTAATGCCGTAAAAGAAATTACCTTAAATCATAGGAATCAGTGTGCTATTGCACAGGGGAGCGCTGGTGTTCGGCTTCCAAATCGGACAAAGAAAGGTAATGATTGAAGCAACCGAAACGGGAACAAATTTTGATAAAGCCACCGGATTGAAGTCCCAATTTAACCATAGGCGCATCGCAAATCCGACAGGTTTCGCGGGTGAGTAACTCCGAATGGCAGAAAGAACAACAGAACTCCACAATCTCTCCCTGTGCAACTGCCATATCCTTATGATGTTCAAAACATTCGTACGTAGCACACAGGTAAACAGTTCCCCTTTCGTTTTCTTCAGATCGAATGTTTAATTTAACACTGGGAAGCCCGTTTATTTTTACTTCCTCATTCATAAGAGATCTTTGACAAACAGGACAAACCACATCAAGAACAACCTGCTTTTTCATTTTACCGGACTTTAATCTGTTTGGGTTAATCGAATGGCGAAATTAATAACATTTCTTCCCGATTCAAAACCCGTAGTGCTATATTAAAAGATTTTAAATAAGATGAGTTTGGAATGCCTAAAATGTCTGAAGTTGTTTCTCGTAGATTCTTAGGGATTGTTACGAAATAACCTATCCGTTAGTCTAAATTTACAGACTTCAAATTTTAGGCAATTTAAGCACTACTCATTCAAAATAATATCTTCCGCCATAAAATGTGCCTGTTTTATCCTGTCAGCCAGACCTATACCATCGCGTATGCTGCCTGCGAGATAAAGCCCGCGATGCAACAGCTCGATATTGGCAATGGCGCGAAAACGTTCTTCCGAATCGGCGCCGTATTGCGCAATGGCATGTTGGTGTGTGGCAAATTCAAACAGGTCGGGTTCTGCATTTTCCAGTCCCATGGTGATTTCCAGCTCTTTTTTTATTAGCTGATAAAGAGCCTCCTCATTCAGTTCGGCCAATTCGGGCTTACGCGTTCCTCCTGTAAAAGTCGTAAGCAGAGCTCCACCTTTGGGGGCCCTGTTTCCGAACAGGCTTGACATAAATAATACGCCAAGGAGATTTCGTTGTTCTTTGAAAGGAATCAAGCCGCCAAAGGCATCCAGCGGGATACCATTCCATTTTTTAAATCCAATGACTACTTCCGTTACTTTGGCATACACCAGATTAGTTACCGGTTGCCATTGTTTTGCCTCTACAAACGGGAATAGTTGAGACAGCACACCGGCATTCACAGTACTGACCAAATGGCTGAAGTCTTCCTGTTGTCCTTTATAATGTACCCGAAAATTATCACCGGATTTTGTCACAAAAATGTCTTTACAGCCGGTTTCAATATTTTCCTCTCCGAGTATGGCGGACAAAGCACTGATAAGATGCCGTAAACCTCCCTCAACGGAAAAAATTTCACGGGTAATTTTCTTTTCTTCGGGACTTTTTTTCTCTCTTTTCTTTTTTATGGCGCCACCAATAAAACTTCCGTAATCTTGTTCGAGCCGGTAGAGCTTAGGCAACGCATATTTGGGAACGAGGTAATCCGGATTACCGGCGTAGATACCGAGGATGAAAGGGTCGATGGCATAGTCCAGAAAGCTTTGCCCCATTCTTCTGATTACCAGATGAGCAAGTGTTTCGTTGGGGTTGTCGCCCTTTTTGCGGAAAGGTTCACCTAACAGATGCAATTTATCTTTCAGACTAAAAAGTGGTGTTGTTATTCCGCCCACAATCCCGGAAGGCAACGCATGCCATTTCCCCTCTTTCCATATAAGCCGTTTGGCAGAAGATGCATTGGCAATTTCCAGTTTGCACCGGCTGCCGAGTTCTTCAAAAAGTTCTGCCGTCTCTACATTGGCAATTACACCGCTATTAGGGCCTCTTTCGTAAACAAATCCGGCCTTTTCGCGAGTATCAATAACCCCGCCTATATGCGTTGATTTTTCAAAAATACTAAAGGCAATGCCGGCCTTTTTCAGATAGTATGCTGTTACCAGGCCAGTGATGCCAGCTCCGAGAATAGCCACTTTTTTCTTTTCCATTTTTCAATTTCTTTTAACCTCTTTTCTTTGAAAAGAGAGAGAACAAAGGTACGAAAACCGTTGTGCGAAACAGAGGAAGAAAAAAGGAAGAAATATTTTTGATTTTGTTAATAACACACAACCGGATTCCCGGCACCAAAACCAATTAAATTTACTTTTGCAAAGCAGATAAATTTACAGAAAAGTGAAAGATTTTTTAAGAAGCTTAAACAAAGAACAATACGAAGCAGTAGTACATTCCGAAGGACCCTCCATGATCATTGCCGGAGCAGGTTCGGGAAAAACCAGAGTCCTCACCTACCGCATTGCACATCTGTTGGACCAAGGTGTTGACCCTTTCCATGTGCTGTCGCTAACTTTTACCAACAAAGCTGCCCGCGAAATGAAAGAGCGTGTGATACAGCTTATTGGAGATGGCGAAGCGCGTAATGTGTGGATGGGCACTTTTCACTCGGTCTTTGCGAAAATCCTGCGCATCGAGGGGCATCATCTCGGTTATCCCTCCAATTTTACCATTTACGACACCGATGACAGCAAAAAGCTTATCCGCAACATCATCGGCGAGATGAACCTTGACCCCAAAGTTTATGTACCCAATTACGTGCGTAACAGGATTTCCATAGCTAAGTCACATTTGGTGAGTCCGGGAATTTATGCCGAAGACCCCGATATTCAGGCTACAGATGAAAGTTCGGCCAAACCGCTCATAAAAGAAATTTACAAAGGCTACAATGCCCGGCTGAAACGCTCGGATGCTATGGATTTTGACGACTTGCTTTTTAATACCTACATTCTCTTTCGCGATTTTCCCGAAGTACTTTACAAATACCAGCAGAAGTTCCGTTACATTCTTGTAGATGAGTATCAGGACACTAATCAGGCGCAGTATCTGATTGTGAAAAAGCTGGCTGCCAACACCGAAAACATATGTGTGGTTGGAGATGATGCACAAAGCATTTACGCTTTCCGGGGAGCCAACATCCAAAATATCCTGAATTTCAGAAAAGACTATCCCGATTATAAGCTTTTCAAACTGGAACAGAATTATCGTTCCACAAAAAATATTGTTAACGCTGCCAACAAGGTCATTACTTTCAATAAAGAGCAAATCAAAAAGACCGTCTGGACCGACAACGGCGAAGGGGAAAAAATTGGTTTTATCCGGGCTGTCAGCGACAACGAGGAGGGAAAGCTGGTAGCGGATGCCATTTTTTCCATAAAGATGAATCAGCAACGCCTCAACAGCGACTTTGCCATCCTGTACCGTACTAATGCACAGTCGCGCGCTATGGAGGAATCGCTGCGGAAACTGAACATTCCCTACCGGATTTACGGCGGCCAGTCGTTTTATAACCGAAAGGAGATCAGGGATTTGCTGGCTTATTTCCGGCTGGTGATTAACCACAACGACGAAGAAGCGTTACAGCGTGCCATAAGCACACCATCACGGGGTATCGGGAAAACTTCCATGGAACGTATCATTGTTACGGCAGATGAACATGGTGTCAGTATGTGGGAAGTGATTGGCGCACCGCAAAAATACGGGCTAAAGGTCAATTCGGGAATTTTAAAGAAGCTGGGTACTTTTATTACCATGATCAAAAGTTTCTCCGCCAAAATGAAAAAAAAGGAGGCTTATGAAGCAGCCAAACTCATTGCCAACGGGTCGGGACTTATTCGTATGTTTCGCGAAGAAGAAACACCCGAAAGTATCAGCCGGGTGGAAAACATTGAGGAGCTGCTCAACAGTGTGAAAGAGTTTAGCGAACGGGGAGCGGAGGCTGCCGAAGGCGATATGGAACTTCAGGGAACACTCGAAGAATTCATGCAGGAGGTAGCTCTGTTCACCGACGCCGACAAGGACGATGACGAAGGTAACAACAAAGTGTCGCTTATGACCATCCATGCCGCTAAAGGGTTGGAATTCCCCTACGTTTTCATTGTGGGACTGGAGGAAAATCTTTTCCCTTCCGTACAGTCGGTAAGTACACGAGCTGACTTGGAAGAGGAGCGCAGGTTGTTTTATGTAGCCCTTACCCGCGCCATGAAAAAGGTAACGCTCTCCTATGCCGAAAGCCGCTATCGCTGGGGACAATTTACCATTGCCGAGCCCAGCCGTTTCCTGGACGAGATTGATGAAAGCCTGCTCGACATTCCCCACAAAACAGCTTTGAAAACAGCACCGGCCGGTAACGAGCAACAAAAATCCACATCTTTCGGCTCCTCCATACGGCAACGTAACTTAAAAACTGTTGTTTCAGCAACCCAATCTTCAGCCACTGCCAATTTTCAAGCGGATGACACTACCGGACTCATGACGGGCATGGAAGTGGAACATCCAAAATTCGGGAGAGGGAAAGTAGTGGCTGTCGAAGGCGTCGGCCCCAACAAAAAAGCTACAGTATTTTTTAGTGGCGTCGGGAAAAAAAATCTGCTGCTGCGTTTTGCCAAGCTCAGGATTTTGTAATAAAAGAAGTTATTCA
>CAZRAW010000098.1:0-8742 GCA_964598065.1 uncultured Lentimicrobiaceae bacterium | reverse complement strand
TTTTGTGTTGGAACATGGTATTCCTGAACTTTTGCTGCCACCTGCTTATCCCTGCAGCAAAAGAATGCGGAAAAGGAAAGAGATAGTAGATTTTCAGTATTGACAATACCATTTTACATGACAAAGGGCTGTATGTAAAAAATTCTCCGGTAAAAAGCTTACCGGAGAATTTTTGCGTAAGATGAAACTTTGTCTATCTGCCTTTTAACCCATTGGGTAGATACACCACCGGAACATTCAGGACTTTTACCAGCTCGTTAAACTTCTGCAGTTGATTAGTCAATAAAGGCTGAAGTATTTTAAACTGCGCATCCACCTGTCCCGACAGCTCGTCAAAAACTTCGTATTCCTGTTTGGTTGGTTGGTTGTAAGAGGAACCTGCAACAGAAGCCAGCGCAGCGAGTTTATTGTTCAGTTTCACCGGGTAGTTTGCCGGATCTTCCACAGCATGCGATTTCGTTTGCATCAACCTGTTTTCAATACCAGTGAGTTTTTTCAGCAAAGGCTTTGCTACCATCCTCAGCGTATCCAGCTTGTCATAACCTTTCAATCGTGATAAATAACCGTTAATCTCACTTTTGGCTTTTCGGATTTTTAAAATGGCTTTATCCGTTTCATTTAACTTTTTGTGGACTTTCATGAGGAAATCAAATTGCTTTTGCAAAGCCGCATGCGAAACTTTGTAGCGCGGATCTATGGCAACTATGAAAGACCGGGAAATGGTTTTTCCCCCAACAGAAAGTGTAGCTGTGTAAGTCCCGGGTACTATTTGCGGTCCGGCCATGTTTCCGTCCCAGATAATCGCTCCGGGAACACGGGTGGCATCAGGATAACGCAAGTTCCATACGTATCGATTCAGCCCTTTTTTGGCTGGCAATGCACCCCGGAGGGTTTTATTTTTATTATAATAAAATTTGGTTGACACATGTACCGGCTTGCCACTCCTGTTTGTTTTATTGGAAAATGACGCAATGGTATCTCCCTTTGGAGTCAAAAGGTTCAGCTTAACGGTCTGATTTTTTGTCGGAGCTTTTTTCAAATAATAAAAAAGTACCAGCCCGTTGGACGGATTTTCCCCTATTGTCATTCCCGGTCGGTGAAAATCATAGCCTTTGGTTAGATATGTTTTCTCAGGTTGAAAAAGAAAGGCACTGTCATCTTCAATTTTGGGTGTCAACTGCCTTAGCACCTCTATGTTATCCAAAATCCAAAACGACCTGCCATGGGTTGCCAGCACCAGGTCGTTGGCATTTTTCTGAATAGCTATATCCCTCACCGGAACATGCGGAAGATTTAACTGAAGCGGTTGCCAGAACTTTCCACCATTAAACGAAACGTAAACTCCATCCAGCGTTCCCGAAAAAAGCAGATTACGGTCTTTTGGATCCTGACGTATAACAAATACCGATTCATTCGCAGGCATTCCTGCTGAAATTTTTCTCCAATGTTTTCCATAATCCGTAGTTTTATACAGATAGGGTTTAAAATCATCCAGTCGATATCTTCTCGCAGCCACATAGGCCGTACCCGCATCAAAGTGCGAAGGCTCAATAGTACTGATGGTGGTCCACTTGGGCAATCCTTTGGGCGTTACGTTTTTCCATGTTTTGCCGTTATCCGTGCTCACATGAATTAACCCATCGTCCGAGCCTGCCCAAAGCACACCTGCTGTTACCGGAGATTCGGCAAAAGCAAAAATGGTATTGTAATACTCTACCCCCGTATTATCTTTGGTAATGGGACCACCCGAAACATGCTGTTGAGCTTTGTCGTTGCGGGTTAAGTCCGGGCTGATTCTCGTCCAGCTCATCCCTTGATTTATACTTCGGTAAACATATTGTGACGTAACATAAAGTGCGTAGGGAGGGTATTGCGATTGGACTACGGGATATGTCCACTGAAAACGGTCGCGCAGGCTGTCGGCGCCATATCCCATGGGATTATCCGGCCAAACATCAATGCGCTGGCGCACACCTGTTTTGCGGTTATATTTTACCAAAACGCCATCGTAGCTACCGCCATAAGTAATATTCGGATTCTGCAAATCAGGAATAACATATCCGCTCTCGCCACCTGCAGAAGGCCACCAATCTTTGTCGGTTATCCCGAATCCGGAGGTACGACTTAAAATTTCAACGGAAGAATTATCCTGCTGGGCACCATAAATATGATACGGAAATTGATTGTCAACGGACACATGGTAAAACTGGGCGGTAGGCTGGTTATTTTCCGATGACCATGATTTCCCGCCATCATAAGTTACCGAAGCGCCGCCATCATTGCCGCCAATCATAATCTTGGGGTTTTGCGGATTAATCCACAATACATGATTATCGCCGTGCGGTGTCCGGATGAGATTGAAATGATTTCCGCCATCGTCGGAGCGGAATATACCCGAAACCTGTGGAGCATAGACAATATTTTCATTTTTCGGGTCGGCATAAATCCGGCCAAAATACCAGTCTCGTTGTGTCAGCTCGGATTGATGGAAGCGTCTCGACCAGGTTTTACCACCATCGTCCGAACGGAAGATGCCTCCGTTTTTAGCTTCAATGAAAACGTAAATCCGGTTTGAATTTGCGCCGGAGACAGAAATGCTGACTTTCCCCAAAATTCCTACAGGCAGACCGGGATATTTTGAAATATTCTTCCACGTATTGCCCCCATCCACCGATTTATACAGTCCGCTACCCGGCCCTCCACTGGAGAGAAGCCACGGTTTACGGTAAGCCTGCCACATGCCGGCAAAAAGAATACGTGGGTTGTGCGGGTCCATGGCAATAGACGAAGCGCCGGTTTTATCGTTCACATATAACACTTTTTTCCAGGTTTTTCCACCATCTGTTGAACGATACACGCCGCGTTGCGGATTATTGCCAAAAACATGTCCCAAAGCCGCAACAAAAACAATCTGTGGATTATTAGGATTCACAACAATCTCGCTAATGACGTGGGTATTTTTCAAACCTACCGAAAACCACGTTTTCCCACCATCATCCGACTTATAAACGCCATCGCCAATGGCCATATCACCACGAATAAAAGGCTCGCCCATGCCGGCATAAATAACGTTAGGATCAGAAGGAGCCACAGCGAGGGCTCCTACGGCAGCCGTTTTAAAATATTTATCGGAAACATTTCGCCACGTAATACCGCCATCAATAGTCTTCCACACGCCACCGGCGGCTCCGCCAAAATAGAAAGTGCGGGGCTCTTTTGCGTTTCCGGCAACCGCCACAGAACGACCTCCGCGGAAAGGACCAATATTTCTATACCTTAAAGCGCTAAATAAATCTTTCGGCAACGGCGCCGCTTTTAATTCTTTTTTGATAGAAGATTTTCTCTTTGCATACACATTACCCTGCATGGCAAAAGAAAAAATAAAAAGCAGGAGAACGAAAATTCCAACAAACTGCCCCGGCTTTTTCCCTGTAAGAGGAGACGTTAATTTCACTTTCATATCGAATATTTTTTTGGTTATGGTATTCCTTTTTGTCAAAACTAAATCTTTTTATGGAATAATCGCACAACGAGGCCAACAAAACCGGGCGAATTTAAGTATCCCGGCTTAAAAAACATGAAGTTGATATTCTGTAGCAATAGAATCTACAGGTATTTATCTGGCTGATCTTTGTACTGTATTACTCGATTATGGACTTGAAGTTTATTTGGCAAATGCTAGTCATGTTAAATAAAATACCCGGAAGAAAAGTGATATAAGTGATGATAGATTATTGGGTACTACTGCAAATTTTGTGGAAAACTGCTGTATCTGTAATTATTATATTGACGGAAGTCCGAAGTCGGGGAGTCCGAAGTCGGGAGTCCGAAGTCTGAAGACGGAAAAAATAGCATCCTGACAATAGTTTCTTTAGTATGCAGTAACCGGTGTAAATGATAGATTCATTAGCTGTTGAATTAATGAAAAGCTTCCGTCTTCGGTCTCCTGACTTCTCCCAAAGATTTGCCCTTGATGCTGCAAAGCAATTCATCCACTAAAATGGTAGTAGAACCTAAAAATATTTATATCTTTGAAGAGAAAATTATACAATCTTTAACCAAAAAACATAAAATTATGAAAAAATTGCTATTAGCCCTTGTTGTTGTTGTGCTGTTTTCAATGAGTGCGTTTACCCAGACACGTTTATATATAAATCCGGTCTTTAGCCAAAAAACAAAAAACCACAAAGAGATTGCAGTGTTGCCATTTCAGGTTACTTTAAAACTCCGTCCGAAGCAAATGCGGGATATTACACCACAACAATTGAAAGAGATGGAATATACGCAGGGAAAAGGAATTCAGTCAGCCATGTTTTCATGGTTTTTGGCCCGGGGGAAAAAGGGGCAATTAAAGGTTCGTGTCCAGGATCCCATGACTACCAATGCAATACTTGGTAAAAAGAGAATCACTATAAAGAATATTGCAGATTATACACCCAAAGAATTGGCAAACTTTCTCGGTGTGGATGCTGTTGTAATGGGAACCTTAGAAACGAACAAGCCCTTATCAACAGGAGCTTCTATTGCACTGGGAGTTTTAACCGGCTTTTACGGCATGACCAATAAGGCTGTAATAAATCTGTTTATTTACAATGGAAAAGATGGGGAAGTACTTGTGAATTATCATAAAGCCGTTGCCGGTTCTCTGGGGAGCACCGGTGAAAGCATGGTGAATGTCCTTATGAGAAAAGCATCGAGAAGAATTCCCTATTTTAAAAGATAATCTCGGAATCACCATCATCATGGCATCTTTTAATGGAAAACAGGTTTGATGCCTGTAACGTTTCAAAGTTTTTTCCTGCTAAAACGAGTCAGCCGGCGAACCGGTAATCCGAATTATTTCCGAAAATCTTTGGGTTTTTTCAGAACAAATGTCCGGGTGATGTTAAATCCGATAAGGACATCCCCCTTAAGCCAGTCTCCGATGCTTCCCGGTATAAAATTTTGTCCGATAATTCCTTGGGAGTTGGAAACATACACCTGAAATACATGTCCGCCGGTTTCTATATTAAAGCCAATGGAAAAGCTATTGTGGTAATTTGCAGTCGTTTTTTTCGATAACAAATAAAAATATTCTGCATCAATACTGGTGTGTTTAGTCAGTAAAAAACGTCCTCCGCCACCCAAAGCCCAGGTATTATTATCGATCTGCGGTGTGGCCACCAGGTTTCGGTGAATTAGACTGGGTGTAAGTTGCAGAGAAATTCTCCGGTTGAACTTGCGCGCTATTAATATCTGATTCAGGAACGTCAAACGATTAGTAAAATAATAATCAATGGTTTTATCCTGTTGCCTCAATGTATTGATGCCTACAGAGCCAAAATAGCTTATGGAAACAGGCATCACTCTCTTGCCGGTACTTTGCCGCAGTATTTTTATCTTCAGGTTTCCATCATAGGTTTTTCCATAGGAACTTCGTCCCACACCTATCATAAGCCAGTTGGTGATGCCATATTCAAATCCCAGACGAATGGTAGCCTGATCCAGACCGAAAAAATCATAGGCTCCCTGATTTACGTAGCCAAAGTGGTGTTGTATGACAAAAATCAGATTACCTTTTGCCGGATTTACAATGGATTGCCCCAAAACTATGCGCGTTATTTTGAAGGAGGCCTCTGTGTACACAGTTTGGGGTGGCTCATTAAACAGACTCATCAAGTTGTCCTGTGCAAAAAGTTGTGCTGTGAACAGAATGGTCAGTATAAAAAAAGTTCCTATTCTTTTCATGTGTGTTAATTTTTTTATTTGAGAATGAAGAAAACAATCCGCTTAAGGCAGACACCTGTGAAATCACCTTATTCTTTCATAAAAGACATAATTATTTCCCAGTAATAATCAGATAATTAAATATATCCTTGTTCGTTTCAAAATAATTATTTTAAAGGTTTCAAATGAATGTTGGTAGATATCTCCACTTCTGTGGCAATTTTGCCGGTTAACACATCAGGAATGGAAATACCGTAATTTCCGATTTTCAGAGGAAATTTAGCCCGGGCTAAAATTCCATTTTTTGAGATGGTGAAAGTTCCTTTTGCTTTTACGGGCCGGGTAATCCCGTGGATAGTCATTTGCCCTTCAATCACTGCAGGATAGATACCGGGTTTGGAGAAATTGATATCTTTCAGATTAACAATTTTCCCTTTAAAAAAAGCATTGGGAAATTTATCACTTTCTACATAATCTTCATTGAAGTGCTCCTGCATAAGGGCTTTCTCAAAAATGAAAGAACGCATCAAAATTTTCACTACAAAAAACCCTGACTCTGTGTCCAATGCACAGTTAACCTGATGATTTTGGGCTTCTATCTTTTCCAAAGGAGCATCCGAATAAAAACTTATACTACCTGTTTTGGACAAGTAACGCTGAGCGAAAGATGTATTGGCTATCAGTAGGATAAAAACAAAAAGAATAATTTTTTTCATGACTTAATAATTTTTTTCTTGTGAATTATTGAACAATCGTCAAGAATAACGTCGGTACCGTTATACCCTGAACAAAAACCTTTTATATAGATGGTGTCGCTGAGGGACAACTTCGATGCCTCCTTCCGGAAATCGGGAAGTACAGTACAGCGGACACCTTCATTACCAAACATCCCTTTCTGAAAAGCAAAGACCACTACCACGAGAGAATCGGAGTGTTCGATCCCGGTAGGAAGCCCGTAGATTTCAATAACTTTTCCAGCTTCGGCAGCTCTGGGGTTTGCCTTAAAATTTTGATAGATATGCCGGGCACTTTCGACAATTTCCGGTTTTGCTTTTTCAAAATTACGATGAGGTTTATTGTAAACAAAAAACCATACATAGGCGGCGGCCAAAACAGCAACCAGGAATAGCACTCCGGTAATTTTGATAACTTTTTTCATCTCTTTGAAAAGTGTTTTTTATTAAAAATTCTAATTATTCGGGGTGCCATCTTTAACCCATTTTCCTATTTTGGCAATGTCGCAATTGCTCAGTTTGGCGCCATCTTTGGGCATGGGAGAATAGCCTGCATCGTAGCGAATGCTACCCATCAGTTTCCCGTTATTTGCCATAGCCACCACATCGTTATAGTTTTCCAGAGCAATGCCCCCATAAGGGGTTGCTCCGCTGTGGCAACTGGTGCATCGTGCATTGATAACAGGCCAGACATCTTTGGAATATGTAACCTGTGAAGTGTTGCAGGGGCCTGATGGATAAAGGGACTGATAGTTGTCGTTATAACATGAGGAGAGTGTTAGAAGTCCCAAAAACATTATCAATAATAGTCCGTTTTTAATTATATTGTGTTCCATTGTCAATCCGGATTTTGTTAAAGGTTACTAATTCACAGCCTGAGAACTTGTTTGCATTTTTGGGCATGAGAATATAACCGTTGTCATAGTTAATGCCGCCCCGGAGTTTGCTGTTGTTGGTTACTGCCAGCCGAAAGGGTTGTATCTCGTATCCATATGGCAATAGTTTCAATTTCGCAGTTGCTTAGCTTATTCCCACCCAGGGGCATGGGAATATAACCGGGCTCCTGACGAATGGCACCCAACAATGAACCATTGCCGCCAAGAAGGGTCAATTGGTTAAAGTTGGTTAAATCAATACCGCCCAAAGAATTGGAACTATTGTGGCAGCCATAACAATACTTTTGGAGAATAGGGGCAACATTGCCAGCAAAAGTTACGCTGGTCGTATCGCAGGCAGTATCTGCACAGGCATTGTTCAGCGCTCCCTGACTAATCCAGGTAAGCAGAGCGGCCGATTGGTCACTACTCCATGCCTGGGCAGGCGGGGGAGGCATGCGGTCTTCCCCACTCTTGTTCAGAACTTTGTATATTTCACTCTCTGCAGGATTTTGAAGATTGATGCCCCCGGTTTTCATAACAGCAGCATAATTTGTCAGAACAACACCCTCTTTGCCTGTTTTTGCATCATGGCAACCGCTCAAGGCACAGGTAGAGTTAAGATAGGGACGAATGTCATTTTGAAAGTAAACGGTATCTGCAGAACAGCTGTTACTCTCTTTCGGCGTGTTGTCGTAATATACTCCCGGTTTATGAGTACAACTCCCAAGCCACAACAATGCCCAAATAAAAACGAAAATTGTTATAGCCTGAATTTTTTTGCTTATCATAAAAACTTAATTAAGAATTTATATACATAAATAAGATAATAACCGTAAAACTATTATAATATTGCTGTAGTTAAGAATATTATCACCAAGCTATTCCACATAATTGAAATATCAAGGTTTTTAATTTGTTACGATATTACTTTAATTTTCCTCCTTTTACCACGATTTTGGTCTTCCAGCGTCCGGTTTTATAGTACGAGAAAGCAAGTGTAAGCCCCACAAACCAGGCAACGGGAATACCCCACCATATGCCGATAGCGCCAAATTTTAAAGAGAGAAAATAGGAAACCGGAATACGCACAAACCACAACGAAATAATGGAGATAAACATGGGAATCATGGTGTCGCCGGCACCGCGCATAACACCGTTTACGGAAAACATGGTAGCAAAAACCATGTAGAAAAGCGGGACAATGAGCAGATAATGCTTTCCTATTTCAACAACACCGGCATCTTTGGTAAAAATTTGCATGAGGGGTTTGGCAAACAGCAGGGCAAAAACAGATATTACAACAGCTACTATATTAGCCATCACCAGGGTGGCAACAAGACCCTTGTGAATACGTTCCATTTTACCGGCCCCGATATTTTGACCTACAAAAGTAGCGAGCGCCGCCGAAAAATTCATGGCAGGCA
>CAZRAW010000097.1:0-8774 GCA_964598065.1 uncultured Lentimicrobiaceae bacterium | reverse complement strand
ATTTTTAATTCATTTAAAAAGTAAAAGATCATGAAAAAATACACTAAAATAATATACCTTTTAATAACACTTTTCTTTGTGGCTTCCTGTAAGCCTACCGTTGACAATTTTACACCCGGAGCCGGTAGTGCAAACTTCACGAGTTACGTGGCTGTGGGGAATTCACTGACCGCAGGATACGCCAATGGCGCTTTGTACATTTCAGGGCAAAAATACGGATGGGCAAACATTCTGGCACAACAAATGAAAAAAGTAGGGATGAAAGGCGAATTTAAAATTCCTTATATGCCCACGGAAGATGGCGTGGGCGCCTCCGAAGGCTCAGGATTACCCACATTTAGAACAAAATTTGTACTTGGATATTCAAAAGATTGTTTGGGTAACACAAGCCTTGCGCCGGTTCCATCAAACCCAAAGGCAACACAGATTGAACTTTGGAAAGAAATTTCAACTTCGGTAGCTGCGAATGGCCCTTATAACAACCTTGGAATTCCCGGAATTAAAGTAACAGACTTGTTTGGCCCCGGACTGGCCTATAGAAATCCATATTTTGGCAGAATTGCTTATAGTCCTGCAGATACATTACTAAATTATGCGGCAAAAGTACACCCGACGTTTTTCAGCCTGTGGATTGGTAACAACGATGTGCTCGGATATGCTGCGTCAGGAGGCGTTGGCGGCGCTATTACGCCCATGGCCGGAGCTGTTGGCGTCGGTTTTAAAGCCAGTATCGATGCAGCTGTAAAATACCTCGTTTCATTGACGGGTGAAGGTGTTATTGCTGATATTCCCGATATAACTTCTATTCCGTACTTCAACACCATTCCTTATGATCCTATCGTGCTGAATCAAACGCAGGCCGGTCAGTTGAATGCTGCCTATGTAAGGTATAACGGAGCCATGAAACTCATGGGATTACCTTACCGGATCAAATTTAAGGCCGGCGCCAATCCCATGGTCATTTCCGATCCTTCCATGCCGTTGCCCGACAGCTTGTCGTATTTGAAAATCAGGCAAATAAAAAGTGATGAGCTGGTAATGCTTGAACTGCCTACTGATTCATTAAAATGTGCTTATTGGGGTACGCAGAAACCTGTTCCCGATCAATACGTTCTTACGGAAAGTGAAATTCAAAAAGTGAAACAGGCTACCAGTAGCTACAATGCAGAGATGTTAAGTCTGGCCAAGAAATACAATCTTGCTTTTGTTGATTTTAACAGTATATTGAAAAACATTGAACACGGGGGATTAACTGTTGACGGTGTACACTTCACCACCAGGTTTATTACCGGAAATTTGTTTTCGCTCGATGGTGTCCACCTGACGCCACAAGGGAATGCTGTTGTTGCCAATTACTTTATCGATGCCATCAATAAACAATACGGGGCTCATATTCCAAAAGTTAATATCAGCGATTATCCGCCTGTCAAAATGCCTTAATCGGTTGGAGAATAATTCATTACCGGGTTAAAGAAACAGATTATCTTAACCCAAAAAAAAGGGGTTGGCCGGTTGTCAACCCCTTATCATTCAAAAATTATTAACTTAAATTACCTATGATTATCTTTACTTAGAATTAGATAAACATTTATTAGCTTACTACTACTAATCCAGCATTTTCTCAATAAGATCAACAACGCGTGTAGAATAGCCCCATTCGTTATCGTACCAGGAAAGAACTTTTACGGTTTTCCCCTGAACCATCAACGATTCAACATCATAAATAGAGGAGTGGTTGTTGTGAATGACATCAACCGAAACAATGGGGTCTTCGCAATACTCCAGGATACCTTTCATCGGACCTTCGGCAGCTTCTTTCATAGCTGCATTAATTTCATCTTTGGAAGCTTCTGTTTTCAGGTTTACCACGAGGTCAACCAGCGAGCCGGTTGGTGTGGGAACCCTGATAGCAAGACCATCCAGCTTGCCTGCCATATCGGGAATAACTTTCCCGACAGCTTTGGCAGCGCCGGTAGTAGTAGGAATTTGTGAAATGGCAGCCGAGCGGGCTCTTCTCAAATCGGAATGAGGTGCATCCAAGATCCGCTGGTCGTTGGTGTAAGAGTGAATGGTAGTCATTAAACCGTTTTCAATACCAAACCTGTCATTCAAAACTTTGACAATAGGGGCCAGGCAATTGGTGGTGCAACTGGCATTGGAGACACATTCATCCTCATCGCGCAAATCATTATCATTAACGCCGAGGACAATCATGTTATCAATTTCGTCTTTAGCAGGCACCGTCAGGATAACTTTTTTAGCTCCGTTTTTCAGGTGATCACCATAGCCGCCTTTGTTACTCTCTTTCTGACGGAAAATTCCGGTTGACTCAATGACCACGTCAGGAGTTTCGGCCCATTTGATTTCTAACGGAGAGCGTTCGGCAGTAACAGGAACGCTAAGCCCGTTTACAATTAATGCGCCTTCGTCATGCTGAACCGTCCCGTTGAATTTTCCCTGAGTTGAGTCATACTTTAACAAATGGGCAAGTGTCTTGGTGTCGGTAATATCGTTGATACCAATTACTTCCAAATTATCTCTTTCAATGGCAATTTTGAAGACATTTCTTCCGATACGCCCAAATCCGTTGATACCAATTTTAATTTTTGTCATGGTTTTAGTTTTTAATTTAATTTGTCAAGAGTATTTTTTAATAATAAGCTTTACATTTGTCATTGTCCATTGGTGCAAAAATACCAAATAAAGGAGAAAAAAATCACTACAGATTTTCAAGCTATGGAAAAAAAATTCATATCAAAAGCCCTCGAAGCCAACCTCGCCGAAACGCGTTATCGGGATATAAAAATACCCGCTGATTACCAGGAGTTTATAGATATATCAAAAAAGTACTACGGAATACACAAACGTGCAAACGATTGCGTAATTGAATACCAACATCCTTTTAGCAATAAAAAATTTGTTATTGAAGAGCTGCGAAAAATCCTCATCACCGACTATTGGTTTTATATCTCTCTCGACCAGCCTGAAAAAGCCTTTCGTGTTCCGCTGCAACTTCTCGGAAATCTGCTCAACGACCAACAGGTTAACACTTACCTCAAAACCTTTATTCTCCGCACACTGCTGGAATTTACACAAAAATTGCACAACGAAAAAAAAGATTTTCAGGAGACTCTCCTGAATTGTTACCAGACCCTGCATGAAAGTTTCGCCAAAAACAAAGAAAGCTATATTGAAGCTTCGAGATATTTTAAGCGTTATGTGAAAGAAATTGCAACAGACGACCGTTTCCGGTCATTAGTCTTGCAGCTGATACGTAATATTTATGAGGCCATCATCGATTTCTGGGAAAACGACAGCTGCGTAGAGGATTGGATTGAACAAAAAAAAGAGTCGCTAAAAATCGATAAATCTCTTCTGATTAGGGAAATCGGAAAACCCTATTTCGAAAAACTACGTTACGACCTTAACCGGCTGGGAAACTGGCAGAAAATGGCAGATACCATGCCCGATTTTGACCAGGTGGGCGAACGGTTTGCACAAACCATTGAACTTTTTCCAACTTTTATCGAAAAGTTCTATTTCATTTTTTACCTGCTCCATCTGCAGGGCATGCAGGATCAGAAAGAACGACTCATTTGGCGGCTCAATAAAATGCTGGTACAGACCATGAAAGAAATTGAAGAAGAGGATATTACTGCCTTTATCGACCAGCTGTTCCACTATCTCGAAGGCCTTAAAGAGGAACACACTTCTGCGGTCCTTGATATTTTGCTTACGGTTGGAAAGAAAGTTATCGACATAGACCAGTCCGACCAAAAACCACTTATCAACCATTTGGAAGACAAGCTTATAAATTTTGGATTTGAGACACCCGGAGTGGTTTACGTTAACGAAGACTGGCAACTGCACATCAACGAAAATCACATTAAAAATATCCGGGTTTGGCTCGACCTTATTGAATACTCGCAGTCGGAAATGGAAAATTTGCTTTCGGCTCTTATCGTAAACCTGAAACTGGGAGGTATTTTTCTCAGTGATACCGACCTTTTTCAACGCGAGATCACCAAAATTTTAAACTCAAACATTGCTCCTTTTTACAAAAAAGTGAAACAGCTGACACGTATTTTCCCGGTCTATTTCAACGAAATCGGCGCCGAGGGTGAAATCAGAAAAGTTACCACTACCATGGATGAAATTTCGCGTCGCGATGACAAACTCATCCATTTTCTGCGCAAGCAGGTACATACCGAAAGCAACAACACCCTTATAGACCTGACATATCGCATTTTCCGGTTTTGGTACGATGGCAAACTGGAAAACCTGAAGGATGCACTGCCGCAAAATGTTTACAACAGCATCGATAAAAAAAGCCCCTGGTATGCACCTGTCCACAAAATGGTTAGAAAACTTTGTGCACTTAGCGGCAGTACGCCCCTGGAAGTTTTATCGCTTGTGGAACAGGATTTTGAAAACCTGTTGTCGCAACTTCCCGGTGGAAATGACAAAGATTTGGTACGCCTGCGCGACATTCGTACATTGTATGCTTTTCTTAAAGAGAAGTATTCTTTCGAAACCGTTGACATTATTAACTTATTAAAACGCTATTCCTACATTCCCGACAAAGATATCGACCGCTTAAAAGTAGCACTTGACAATGATGATATTGAAAGTTCGCTGAAGCTGATTTACAACTTTATGAAACACCTGAAGGAGATTATTTTCAATCCCAAGCCAAGCCAAAGCTGGGAAAATATTTATCACAAACGCCATATTGCTATCGGCATTCCGTCGATGTACGGGGTTTACCGCGAGCCCAAATTTGAAGCACTGGGTCTCACTTTCAGGTTGGAAAAAGTGGCCACACGGCTTATGGAAAAGGTGGTCGAAAACATCAACCTGAACTATATTTCAGGAAAAACGCTGCGAAATATTTATGTTATTCTCAACTATTTCAGAGATGGTCTTGACTTGGATGGTATTACCAACCAGAGCTTTAACTCGAATCTGCTTATGTTGAAATACAGTCTGGTTTCTCAGAGTTTCTCTTTTGACCAGTACATCAATATTTTCCAGTTTGTGGCTGACAATGTGAAGAAAACCCTGATAAAATACTTTCTGAAAACCTATGAAATTCCTCTGAATATCGTTATTCTGCAACTGTTTGACAAGGAGCATAAGCTGAGTGGAAAAAAGAAACAAGAGCTGATAAACAAGGTTTCGGAAAAATTTTACCGTGATGCCATTGCCGAAGCCTTTTTGATGCAACCGTTAGACAATTTTGTTTTAAAAATTCTTGAGTCGCTGCGAGAGATGGCCGACAACCTTCCCCCGGCCATGATAAAAGAAATCATGTCGTACAATTCCGATTTAATTATTGCCCGGCTGGCACATGCCAATCCCAATCTTGATAACCAGGTATTTTTAGGATCGAAAGCGTATCATTTAAAAATTCTGCGAATGGCAGGGTTTCCCGTTCCTCCCGGATTTGTGCTTACTACCGAAATTTTCAGGCGTCATTCGGCCATTGTCGGTCATGCCGAATTGCGGAAGGAGATGAATGATATGATCAGACAGCACCTGAAAAAAGTTGAAAAAGTAGCAGTCCGGCAATTTGGAAATCCCAAGAACCCGCTTCTTTTGTCAGTTCGTTCCGGCACAGCTATCTCAATGCCGGGAGCCATGGATACGATTTTGAATGTGGGTATGAACGATGAAATTACCGAAAATCTCAGCAGACAACCCGGATTTGAATGGTCGGCGTGGGACTCTTACCGCCGGTTGCTACAAAGCTGGGGCATGGCTTTTGGTCTTACCCGCGACGAATTTGATGAAATTATGAGCCGCTTTAAAGAAAAAACCAATATTGGACAAAAGGGAGATTTCCCTCCGGCCATCATGCGCGAGATCGCTTATGCCTATAAACAAAAGCTAACGGATTCGGATATCTTCTTTGAAGAAGATGTTTTTAAGCAACTTATGAAAACGGTTAACCTCGTCTTCGAATCATGGTCTTCCGAACGCGCCATTGTCTATCGCGAACATCTGCAAATTGCCGACGAATGGGGAACTGCCGTAATTATCCAACAAATGATTTTCGGAAACAAAAAGAGCAGCTCCGGCAGCGGAGTGGTTTTTACACAAAACCCCAAAAACACACAACAAGGCGTATATCTTTACGGCGATTACACCTTCCGGAGTCAGGGAGAAGATATTGTGGCCGGATTGGTAAATCCATATCCCGTAAGCAAATCTCAAAAACAGGGCGACAGGGAAGAGATAATTTCTCTCGAAGAAAAATATCCTAAATTATATAAAAAACTCCACTCCATTGCTTTAGAACTTACCGAGAACCTGGGCTATAACCCACAGGAAATTGAGTTTACCTTTGAGTCGGAAAACCCGGACGATTTGTACATTTTACAAATCCGCGATATGGATATGGCTTCGTTCCAAAGCATCAAACGTTTTAAAACACCCGTTGACAAAATGAAACTCTCCGGCAGAGGCATCGGCATTGGTGGCGGGGCGCTCAACGGACGCGTGGCTATCGACATGGAAGACATAAACTTTATCCATAAAAAATTTCCGAAAGAAGCGGCCGTCCTGCTTCGACCTGACACAGTACCCGATGATATCGGTATGATCTTCGAAACCGATGCTCTGCTTACCGCAAAAGGCGGAGCCACCTCGCACGCTGCCGTAACTGCCGTCAGGCTGAGCAAGACCTCGGTGGTAAACTGTACAGGATTGCTGGTGAACGAAGACAAAAAATATTGCCAGCTAAACGAGGACATTTTTCATGTGGGCGATAAAATTTCCATTGACGGTCTTTTGGGAAATGTTTACAAAGGCCACTACCCTATTGAGGATGGAAAAGACCCGGTGGAATTCAGGTTTTAAGAACATTATAGACGCAAGTGTCCGCTTGTACCGGTAATGTTAATTTCGTACTTTTGCGCTTCATGGAAAACATAAGAAATTTTTGCATTATTGCACATATCGATCACGGCAAGAGCACGTTAGCCGACAGACTGCTGGAGTTCACGGGAACCGTGTCGGAGCGCGATGCCCAGGCCCAGGTGCTGGACGATATGGATTTGGAAAGAGAAAGAGGCATTACCATAAAAAGTCATGCTATTCAAATGGATTATGAGCAGGATGAGCAGAAATATGTTCTGAACCTGATTGACACACCCGGACATGTTGATTTTTCTTATGAAGTTTCGCGCTCCATTGCCGCCTGCGAAGGGGCGCTGCTTGTGGTGGATGCTACGCAGGGCATTCAGGCACAGACTATTTCCAATCTTTATCTCGCTATTGAACACGATCTGGAAATTATTCCCATCCTGAACAAAATGGATTTGGATAATGCCATGCCCGATGAGGTAAAAGATCAGATTGTGGATATGCTGGGATGCGACTACGAAGATATCATAGAAGCCAGCGGCAAAACCGGTTATGGCGTCTATAAAATTCTGGAAGCTATTGTTAGCAAAGTGCCATCGCCGAAAGGCGATCCCAAAGCACCATTGCAAGCACTGATTTTCGATTCCGTTTTCAACTCCTTCCGGGGAATCATTGCCTACTTCCGGATATTTAACGGCGAAATACAAAAAGGCGACCGGGTTAAATTTGTCAACATGGGTAAAGAATACAATGCCGATGAAATTGGTGTGCTCCGGCTGAAACAGGAACCGCGGAAGATGCTGCAAACCGGCGATGTGGGCTATATTATCTCGGGAATAAAAACCTCCAAAGAGGTAAAAGTGGGCGATACCATTACCCATGTTGAAAATCCCTGTACCACGGTTATTGGCGGATTTGAAGATGTAAAACCCATGGTTTTTGCCGGCATCTACCCTACCGATGCGGACGATTATGAAGAGTTGCGTACGGCCATTGAAAAACTACAGCTCAACGATGCATCGCTGACTTTTGAGCCGGAATCGTCGCTGGCGCTGGGATTCGGTTTCCGGTGTGGTTTTCTGGGACTACTGCATATGGAAATTATCCAGGAGCGCCTCGACCGCGAATTCGACATGAGCGTAATTACTACCATGCCCAACGTATCGTACCTCGTAGTCACCAACAAAAAGGAAACCGTTGAAGTGCACAACCCATCCGGACTTCCCGAACAAAAATATATCGACCATATCGAAGAGCCTTTTATAAAGGCGCAAATTATTACCCGTACCGAATACATTGGCCCGCTCATCAAGCTTTGTCTCGACAAACGCGGCGAGCTGAAAAACCAGGTCTATCTTACTACCAGCAGAGTGGAACTTACTATGGACATGCCGCTCGGCGAAATCGTATTCGACTTTTACGACAAACTGAAAAGCATTTCAAAAGGTTATGCTTCTTTCGATTACCATATTTCGGGTTATCGCCCGGCCAAATTGGTGAAATTAGACATCCTGCTCAACGGTGATCCGGTGGATGCCCTCTCCACCCTTATTCATCAGGACAACGCCTACAGCTTCGGACGCAAAATCTGCGTAAAACTGAAAGATTTGATTCCGCGACAACAGTTTGACATTGCCGTACAGGCCGCCATTGGCGCCAAAATCATTGCCCGCGAAACCATCAAAGCCGTTCGTAAGGATGTAACCGCCAAATGTTACGGCGGCGACATCACGCGTAAACGCAAGCTGTTGGAAAAACAGAAAAAAGGGAAAAAACGCATGCGCCAGGTAGGCAATGTGGAAGTCCCGCAGCAGGCTTTTTTGGTGGTGCTGAAATTGAATGATTAAGCAAGTGCATAAAGTGGCTAAAGTTTGAAGTGCATAGAGTACCTTATGCTCATTCGGATT
>CAZRAW010000096.1:0-8799 GCA_964598065.1 uncultured Lentimicrobiaceae bacterium | reverse complement strand
ACCTACACCGAGGATACTAAACAAATACGGAATGAATTCCGAAAACTTAAGTCTATTTTTGACCAACTGAAAGGCAACCACTTCAAAGAAGCTGACCATTTCAAAGAAATCAGCATGGGTATGTCGGGCGACTATTCCATAGCCATCGAAGAGGGAGCTACTCTGGTGCGCGTCGGGTCCAGGATTTTCGGGACAAGGGGATAAAACAAGGGGTTGCAACCCCTTGTTTTATTTCGGTATAATTAATAATAGTAAAAATCTGGCGCCTGTCTTGTCAGTTGCAACTCCTTGTTTTGTTTCGGTATAACTCCCACACTCTTCCGCTTTGGCTTGTAACCATATTTTTCCCATATTTGTTTCTTAATTTTTCACCCCTCGCTTATGAATGGATTTTTAGAAATTTTTGACAAGATAGTTGTATGGTATAACGACTATATCGGTGGTTATGCCATTCTTGTTTTATTGGTTCCCACCGGTGTATATTTCATTATCCGGTTAAGATTTTTAAATGTTACCAAATTGTGGCACTCCATTCGGGTGGTAGCCGGAAAATATGACAACAAAGAGGACAAAGGCGATGTCAACCATTTCAAAGCCCTCACTACGGCTCTTTCGGCCACTGTTGGTACGGGAAACATTGTAGGCGTGGCATTGGCCATCTACCTTGGCGGGCCGGGAGCCGTTTTTTGGATGTGGGTTACCGGCTTTCTCGGTATGATTTTGAAATATTCGGAATGTACCTTATCGCATAAATACCGTGTGTTTAACTCAGACGGTACCGTTTCGGGCGGTCCCATGTACTATATCCGCGATGCCATCGGGAAAATATACAACATGCCCAAAGCAGCCAAAATTCTGGCGGGTATCTTTGCCGTGGCCACTATTCTGGCCTCCCTCGGAACCGGAAACATGGCACAGGCCAACGGCATGACCGATGCTTTGAAAACCACCTATGGTTTTTCTACCTGGGCCTCAGGACTGGTGATCACCGCTTTGGTACTGTTGATAATTGTCGGTGGCCTGAAACGCATTGCCGAAGTTACTGCTAAACTGGTGCCGTTCATGGCGGTTACCTATGTCCTGGCTACCATGCTTGTGCTCATCGACCGCGCCGCTTATCTGCCACATGCGTTCGGGATGATTTTTGAAGGTGCTTTTACCGGAACGGCTGCCACAGGAGGTTTTGTGGGGTCCTCCATTATGATGACAATGATTTGGGGTATCCGGCGTGGACTTTTCTCTAACGAAGCCGGCCAAGGCTCGGCACCTATTGCCCATGCCGCAGCCAAAACCGAATATTCCGCACGCGAAGGAATGGTCGCCTCTCTTGAGCCCTTGGTGGACACACTGATTATCTGTACAATGACGGCTCTGATGCTCATCAGCACCGATGCTTGGCATTCGGGTATAAAAGGTGTCGGCATGACTATCCTCGGCATGAACGAAGGGCTTGCCGCCATCGGTTTATCCAACCTCGGAAAACACATCATTACCTTCGGGCTGCTCATGTTTGCCTTTTCCACGGTAATCAGCTGGTCTTACTACGGTACCCGTGCCGCCAACTACCTGCTCGGCGAAAAAGCCATCGTTCCTTATCGATATCTGTATGGAATTTTTGTCTTCTTCGGCTCTGTCTGGGGCATCGATTTGGTTTGGCATTTCGTGGATATGGTGATTACTTTTATGACCATCCCCAATCTGATTGCACTGCTGCTGTTGTCGGGCGTGGTGGTGAAAGAAACCCGGAATTATTTTGATGCGATGAAAAAAATAGATAAGCAGAGAAAAGTGCCTAAAGTAAGTTAAGGTGCTTAAAGTGATAAAGGCTATCAGAAAGAAGTTAAAATCGCGCTATATTGCTCCACCGTTCTTAAAATGCCTGATCACCTGATTTAAAGAAATTTTAAACCATTCAGTGTAATTGTCAGGATTTTTTTTGATGTCTTTGGCAATAAAATCAAGGTCAACATATTTCCAGTCGGCTACCTCATCGGAATTTGGGGAAGGTTTGTCGCCGCAGATACCTATAAATACATGATCAAACTCATGTTCTTTCAGTCCCTGCCCCACATAAGCTTTATAAACAAAAGAAAATGCCTCTTTAATCTTACAATCGAAGCCCATCTCTTCCCTCAAACGACGGTGAGCAGCAGCAAACGTTTCTTCGCCGGCATGTGGATGACTGCAAACCGTGTTGGTCCACAATCCGGGGGAGTGATATTTGTGCAGTGCGCGCTGTTGTAACATCAGTTTACTTTCGGAGTTAAAAATAAAAACAGAAAAAGCCCTGTGCAGTACTGCCTTTTCATGCGCTTCAATCTTTTCCATAGTACCGAGAGGCTTATCATTTTTATTAACGAGTATAACGTATTCTACTTCCATGTATTTTTGCTTTTCAGTTGACAAATGCAAAGATATAAATATATCTTTAAAGCAGCTAAACAGGGACTACATGAAAGAGAAAGAGATAAAAGCAATATATTTTACTGAAAATCAGAATATTCAACATTTCTGGATTCGCCTTGTCCTGCTTTTTGAAATCATCGTATTCTCCGGAATTATTTACCGGCAACTGATTATGGGAAAACCATTTGGCTCCTATCCCGTTACGAATAGCGGACTTATTATCCTTTCTCTGTTGCTCATTATCCCGGTGGTTATTCTTTTTTTTATTAAAATCGAAATTACCGTGAGCCGGGATGATATCTGCTACAAAATGATTCCCCTGGGTCTATTCAAATACAAGATTACCCGGCGGCAACTGAAAAGCTTTTCCATTGAAACGAAAAACAAAGGCAAAAACAACGAGACTACAGGATTAAAACTAAAGCTGAAGAATGAGAAAAGTCTTTTTCTTCCTTCCAAAAAGCCGAGGCAAATGTTTGCCGCTATTCAAAAAATGATGAGTGGAGATTGACCCTAACGCCATGACATTATGAAGTTTGCGTATTTTATGATATGCATCAAGGACAGGCTCTAACAGCCTTTCACCTTCTATTCGAAAAAATTTTTTTCGTTTTTGTCGTAGTTAATCTATTTTTACTATTTTTGACCGAACGTTTAGTCATAAAAATATGTCGCCACGTAGTAAACAACAGTTCGAACAGATTCGGCACCACCGGAAAGCCGCCATTGAAGAGGCAGCCATGCAGCTTTTTGCAGAAAACGGTTTCTCCGGCGTTTCCATTAGCGCCATTGCCCGGAAAGCAGGCACCTCCAAAGGCTTGCTTTACAACTATTTCGAAAACAAAGAAGCACTGGTAAAAGAAATTGTTTTGGAAGGTATCCGGCAAATGCTCGAAGGAGTCGATTTTGATTTTCAACAAGAGCTTACCCCTGTGCGTTTTAAGGAGCTTATTGAAAAGAATTTTGTGTTAATCAAAGAGCATATCCCCTACTGGAGTTTATACACTGCCGTCATCACGCAACCGGCAGTCATCGCTTTGGTAAAAGATGAAATTTTTCAGCTCATCAGCCCGTTTATCTTGGCGCTGTCGGATTATTACGAAAAAAAGGGCGTCAAAAATCCGGAAGCGCACAGCCTTTTGCTCGGCGCCGTACTGGATGGCGTAGCCATAGATTATATGCTCAGCCCCGCCGACTATCCCATTGACGACATAAAAACCATTATTATCGAAAAATTTATTTAATCGAAGCATTATGAAAAAAATATTTCCCGTTTTTCTAATCACTCTTTTGGGGTTTTTATTTTTCAGCCAACAGGCCTCAAGCCAGGAAATGTCTGCCAAAGAGATGGTTAAGAAATCATATAACCTTTTTCTAGGAAAAAGTAGTTTCAGCGTCATGACCATGACCATAGTACGTCCCGAATGGCAGCGCAGCATCAGTATGCAGAACTGGTCGATGGGCACCAACTACTATCTGACGCTGATTACCGCTCCTGCCCGCGACAAAGGAGAAGTTTTCCTGAAATCGAAAAAAAATATGTGGAATTTCATCCCGGCCATAAACCGTATGATAAAAATTCCACCTTCCATGATGATGCAGTCGTGGATGGGTTCCGATTTTACCAACAACGATCTGATGAAACAAAACAGCATTGTAACCGATTATAAGCACACCTTTGCAGGAACCGAAAAACTGGAAGGATACGACTGTTACGTCATAGACCTAAAACCGCTTCCCGAAGCAGCCGTCGTCTGGGGAAAAATCGAAATGTGGATTATCAAAAAAAATCTTATCAGTCTGAAAATCGAATACTTCGACACCCATGGAAAACTGGTGAAGACGGAAACAGCCTCCCGGATAAAAATGATGGGAGGCCGCTTGCTCCCATCCCACATGGAAATGATTTCCAACACCAAAAAAGGACACAAAACTCTCATCGATATATTACATCAGAAGTTTGATGTGAAAGGACTTCAGCAGGACTTTTTCTCCATACAAAATGTGAGAAATGTGAGGCCTGTAAGTATTTCATCAAACGCAACCAAAAGCAGATGAAGACATTAATAAAAATTGCCTGGCGAAATTTATGGCGCAACCGGCGGCGAACTATCTTAACGGCTTCCGCAGTTGTACTGGCGCTTTTCCTGGCTTTAATCATGCGTTCCATGCAGTTCGGGTCATATGAACAAATGATTCAGGCCGGGGTGAATCAGGTGGGAGATTTGCAGGTGCACGACACAGGTTACCAGGCAAACCAAAGCATCGACAGGGCATTTTTTTACCGCAAAAACATAGGAAAAACTTTGGCAGGTATTAAAGGAATAAAAAGAGTTCTTCCGGGTTTAAAAACCTTTTCGCTGGCTTCCTACGGAAAACAAACCAAAGGCGTACTTATTTCCGGTATCAATGCTGTTCTGCAAAATCAACAAAACCATCTGTCCGGCAAAATTATTCAGGGGGCATACCTCACCGGAAATAACAACGATGTACTCATGGGAGATAAACTCGCTGAATTTTTAAAAATCGGGGTGGACGACACGCTGGTGCTGCTGGGACAAGGCTACCGGGGAATCACTGCCTACGGTATTTACAAAGTAGCCGGCATTTTTCATTTGCCTTCCATTCAGATGAACAGTCAGGTAATTTACATGAACCTGAGATCCGCACAGGAGTTTGTTTATCCGTATCAGTCAGGTCTGCTGACCAGCCTTTCTGTTTTTTTAAAAGACCCCGCGAGGCTTGAAACGGAAAAAATAGAAATCGAACACAGGTTAGGCTCCGATTATGAGGTAATTTCATGGAAGACTATGCTTTCGGACATCCTGCAAACCATAAAAGTTGACAATATATCGGGGCAGATTATGCTGCTCATTCTATACATTATAGCGGCTTTCGGCATTTTCAGCACCATTTTAATGATGACCATGGAAAAGCGCAAGCAATATGCTATCATGGTTTCCATAGGGATGGAGCGCAGAAAATTGGTTTGGGTGAGTATTTTCGAAACGTTTATCATCTCGGTTATCGGGATTATTATCGGATTATTGCTGGCTTCTCCGGTTATTTATTATTTGCATTTTCACCCTATCCCCATCACAGGAGATATGGCCAAAATGTATCTGGAATTTAATATTGAGCCGGTTCTTCCGTTTTCCATCAAAGCTCATATTTTTCTGAGTCAGACGATTATCGTACTTGTTTTGTCCCTATTGTCGTCTCTGTATCCTATTATATACTTGTCGAGGTTTAATATTTTAAACGCTTTCAGGCACTAAACCAAGAAATTATGTTATTTGCAATTGCATGGAGAAACCTTTGGAGAAATAAACTGCGCAGCGCTGTTATCTTTACGTCGATTGCCGTGGGAATTATCGGAGCGGTAGTTTCCGATGGCTTTATGTCGGGAATGACAGACCAGCGTGTCAATGCAGCCATCGCCAACGAAGTTTCCGACATACAAATCCATAACCCTGCTTTTCTGCTTAACGGAGAAATTCAATACCAGATTCCCAATGCAGAAAAAAGCTTAAAAAAAATCGAAGCCATCCCTGAAGTTAAAGGTGTGAGTCTCCGCATGAAGACATCGGCCATGGCGGCTTCTGCCAATGCCGGTGCCGGAATTACTATTTTCGGCGTAAACCCGGCTGTAGAGCGGAAGGTAAGCGACCTTCATGCGCTCATCATCGAGGGTAAATACCTCTCTGCAAAAGAAAAAAGCCCGACGGTTATCGGTCAGAAGCTGGCGCACAAATTAAATCTGAGACTCGGTGACAAGCTCATTGTTACCCTAACCGATTCCTCAGGAACCATTACCAGCGGCGCCTTTCAGATTGTAGGAATATTTAAAACAGCCAACAATCGTTTTGATGAGGCTAATGTTTTTGTGAACAAAAAAGACCTGTCGAACCTCATAGGATATCCGGCGAACACCGGTGATGAAATTGCCATACGCCTGAAGGCCAACAACGAGACACCCGTGGTCTTGAAAGCGCTGCGCCGCCTTTTTCAAAAGGAGATTCGGAGCAAACAAATCGTTATCCGCAGCTGGTATCAAATTCAGCCATTACTAAAATCAATGATTGCGATGATGGATTATTTCTCTTACATTTTCCTTTTTATCATCCTTGCTGCTCTGGCTTTTGCCATTGTCAACACCATGTTAATGGCCGTAATGGAACGCACCCGCGAAATAGGTATGCTCATGGCGCTGGGCATGAATAAACGTAAGATTTTTTCAATGATTATGCTGGAAACTATCTTCTTATCCATTGTGGGCGCTGTGCTGGGTCTTCTTATCAGTATTTTTGTTATAAACCATTATGCCACCTATGGTTTTGACCTTTCGAGCGTAGCCAAAGGTTTAAATTATATTGGCTACAGCTCACAAATCTTTTTCCGGGTAAACACCAACTTTTATGTAATCAGCATGATACTGGTGGTGCTGATTGCAATGCTTTCGAGTATTTCACCTGCCCTGAAAGCGCTTAAACTACAACCGGCCAAGGCATTAAGAGAAGATATTTAATCATTATAAAAACAGGAAGACAATGAGTATTATTGAAGCCAAAAACATTTATAAAGTTTACAACGAAACCAAGGTTCCTGTAAACGCACTGAATGGCGTGGATTTGAAGATTGAAGAGGGGGAGTTTACCGCCATCGTGGGGCCTTCCGGATCGGGGAAAACCACGCTGCTGAATATTCTCGGCGGATTGGACCTGCCTTCCAAAGGCGATATCTTTATCGAAGGAACAAACCTAAAGGATCTAAGCTCGAGGCAGTTGATTAATTTCCGGCTGCACAACATCGGCTTTGTGTTTCAATCCTATAACCTGATTCCCGTTTTAACGGCAAAGGAAAACACAGAATTTATTTTGGAATTACAGAAAGTTCCCAAAAAAGAGCGGATAGAGAAAGCAATGGAATTGCTGGAGGCAGTGGGTATAGCCGACAAAGCCGACCACAAGCCCGGTCAGCTTTCGGGCGGACAGCAACAGCGGGTAGCTGTGGCACGGGCGCTGGCTTCACAGCCACGGTTTATCATTGCCGATGAGCCAACGGCCAATCTCGACTCCCGCTCAACCAACGATCTGCTGGAGATTATGGCCGAGATGAACCGGAAATACCATTCCACTTTCGTCTTTGCCACCCACGACCAGCGTGTTATGGACAAAGCACACAGAATCGTAACGATTGATGATGGAAAAATTATCGGTGACGAGACTTTTAAAGGGCGGTAGAAACAGCTTTGATAAAACTACAATGAAAAAATTACTCTTCATACTCCTTATTTTCCTTGCCGGGAGCCAGGTGCAGGCGCAGCAAACCCACAAGTTTACAGCTACCGGATTTCTGGAGTACCTGAATACCACCTGGGCACCCGAACATGCCACGTGGACAAACCTGTCTAATGTTTACAACCGTATTGACCTCCACTGGTATCCGGTGAAATCGCTGGAGTTTTCAGCCGGTATTCGCAACAACTTCAACTTCGGCCCCATGATGGCCGGTTATTATCCCTACTACACCAATGTCCTATTAAAAGATTACGGCTGGCTCGACATGACTTTCAACCTTGCCAAAGACAGCTCCTACCTGCTTTACACCAACATCGACAGGCTGTATATGAAATGGACGCTCAAAAAATTTGAGCTGACTGTTGGCCGGCAACGCATCAACTGGGGTATCAATTTGGTTTGGAATCCCAACGATATTTTCAACACCTACAACTATTTTGACTTTGATTATGTGGAACGTCCCGGCAGCGATGCCGTTTTGCTACAATACTACACCGGCGACTTTTCCTCGCTGCAACTGGCCGCAAAGCTGAATAATAATCACCAGCTTACCGCCGCACTCATGTATAAATTCAATGTGAACAATTACGATTTACAATTTCTCGGCGGTGTGATGGAAAAAGATTTGGTTGTCGGCATGGGCTGGGCCGGCCAAATTAAGGGTATGGGCTTTACCGGCGAAGCTTCTTATTTCAGAAACCTCGACCGGTTTACCGATACCACAGGGCAATTGGTAGCTTCCGTCAGTGCCAACTACACCTTTTCGAACCAGCTTTTTGTGAACGGCTCCTTTATTTACAATAGCACCGGCACCACCGGCCCGGCTGGTCGGGGCACCTTTTTTCTGCTGGGAAACATTAGTCCCAAAACATTAACACTATCCAGATTTGATCTGTTCGGCGAAGTATCTTATCCGGTAACGCCACTGATAAAAGCCGATGTCTCATGTATTTACAACCCTAATGACAACTCGGTATTCGCAGGCCCTTCGTTAGATTTCAGCCTCACCGAAAACCTCGATCTTTATGTTATGGGGCAGCTGTTTTCCGGGAAACCGCAAACCGAATTCGGTAATTTCGGAAAGATGTATTAC
>CAZRAW010000095.1:0-8849 GCA_964598065.1 uncultured Lentimicrobiaceae bacterium | reverse complement strand
ATGAAACATTATAAACTTCAGACCCTGATATTAGGATTTTCATTCCTGTTATTGATGAACTTATCGTTTCAATCTGTGGTAGCTCAGAGAGTGGACAACTCGCCATGGCAGATAACAGCTACCGACACATCAAATTACGTGGGGATTACACTTGCCAACGGGCGTATAGGATTATTACCTTCAAAGAAACCGTTTACTGTCAGCTCCATTATTTTAAATAATGTTTATGGCAAAGGATCGGCACAGGGTGTTAGCAGGATATTGAGAGGCATCAATTTCGCCAATATTGATATGTCTATTGATGGAGTTAAAGTGGATGAAACAAATATCTCCAACTGGAAACAGGTTCTTAACCTGAAAGAAGCCTCTTTAACTACAACTTTCGATTTTATGAAGGAAGCTAAAATTGCTTATACCATTTATGCTTTAAGGGGCATGCCCTATGCCGGGATTATGGAGGTCAGCATAAAATCTTTAAAAGATATTACGATTCATGTAACCGGTAAAATTCTTACTCCTGCCGAATATAAATACCCGGTCAACACTTTCAAAATTTTAAAAGACCTCGACAACAGGATGCCATTGTTGCAAACAACAGCGGTTAGTCCTTATAAAAAGATTAAAATAGCCGCTTCTGCCTCTTTTATTTTTAAGGGGAAACGTCCGGAATTACATCATAAACTAATCTCGAAATATGATAATGAACTTACTTTCAATAAAAAGATTGTAAAAGGAGAAAGCTATCATTTCAGTTGGGCAGGGGCCGTTTGTACCACCCGGGATTTTGATGATCCTTTAAGCGAATCGGCAAGGATGGTCATTTTTATTATGCAGGGAAATGAAGATGCTGTTATTGCCAAACATAAAGAACTGTGGGCAAAATTATGGAAAGGAGATATCATAGTTAAGGGCGACCTTCAGTCGCAACGCGATATCAGGCTTGCTTTGTATAACCTGTATTCCTTTTCCCGTGCTAATTCAAACCTTAGCATTCCTCCCATGGGCTTGTCGTCTCAAGGTTATAACGGCCATATATTTTGGGATGCCGAATTGTGGATGTATCCGCCATTACTTGTATTAAATGAGGGTATTGCACGTTCAATGCTGAATTACCGGTTCGATCGTCTCAAAAAGGCCATGCAAAATGCCACTGATTTTGGTTACCGCGGGGCTATGTTTCCCTGGGAATCGGATAATACCGGAGAAGAGGCTTGTCCGGTCTGGGCGCTTACCGGGATTTTTGAACAACATATTACTGCTGATGTCGGGATCGCCTTTTGGAATTATTACAGGATAACCCATGACAGGCAGTGGTTAAAAAAAGAAGGATATCCGCTTCTTAAAGAAGTGGCAGATTTTTGGGTTAGCCGGGCTGTAAAAAACGATGATGGCAGCTATTCTATTAATAATGTAGTAGGGTCCGATGAATTTGAGCAAAATATTGATGATGATGCTTTTACAAACGGAGCTGCTCTTAGCGTTTTGGAAGATGCTGCACTGGCAGCGAAAGAATTAGACATAAGTCCGGATCCGGCTTGGCTGAAAGTAGCTAAAAACCTCAGATTTTATTATTTCCCCGATGGTGTTACAAAAGAAAATTCCACTTACAACGGCGAAACAATCAAACAGGCAGATGTCAATTTATTAGCTTATCCTTTACAGGTAGTCCGGAATAAAGAACAAATTATCAAAAACCTCGCATATTATGAACCTAAAATATCGAAAGAAGGACCCGCAATGAGCTATTCAGTTCTTTCAATATTACATGCTCGTTTGGGAGACAGGAAGAAAGCATTTGAATTGTTTCAAAAGGCTTACCTGCCGAATAAGCGGCCACCTTTCGGAGCTCTTTCCGAATCAGCAACCAGTAATAATCCATATTTTGCCACCGGAGCAGGCGGAATGCTTCAGGCTGTAATTTTTGGATTTGCCGGTTTACGAATTACCGATAACGGATTGGTACAGGGAAAACCCTGCTTGCCAAAACAGTGGAAAAGTTTGACTATTAAAGGGGTCGGACCTGGTAAAAAGACATTTTATATTACACATTAATCGTCGATAATAAAAACAGGGCACTATGAAAATAATGAAATATATCAATTTAATCGTTATTATGGCAGCAATAGCGGCCATCGTTTCGTGTCAACCACAGGACAAGAAGAGTACGGCACAAAACGAGAAGAATACGGCAAATATTCCTAATCGTAAATGGTGGAAAGAAGCCGTCGTTTACCAAATCTACCCGCGAAGTTTTAAAGATAGTAATGGTGACGGAATTGGAGATTTAAAGGGTATTATCTCTAAACTTAACTATGTCAAAAGCCTTGGCGTGAATGTGATTTGGCTAAACCCGATCTTTGCTTCACCCAACCGTGACAATGGTTACGATATCAGTAACTATAGAAAAATTATGAAGCAATTTGGTAATATGAACGATTTTGATACTCTTGTGAGCGAGATACACCGTCATGGACTAAAACTCATATTGGATCTTGTGGTTAACCACACAAGCAACGAACACAGGTGGTTTAAGCAATCACGCAGCTCAAGAAATAATCCTTACCGGAACTATTACCATTGGTGGCCCGCAGAAAGAGGAAAACCGCCAAAACGATACAGTTACTTTGATGTTGATCACAATGCATGGAAATATGATTCAACTACCAATGCCTATTACCTCCATTACTTCGGTACTTTTCAACCCGATTTGAATTGGGAAAACCCCAAAGTGCGTCAGGCAATTTATAAGATAATGCGCTTTTGGCTCAATAAAGGCATTGATGGCTTTAGAATGGATGTAATCCCGTTTATTGCCAAGGATACTACCTTCCCAAAAATGCCCGCAAAATATCATGGCAACTGGGCACATTTCTATGCCAATGGGCCTCATTTGCATGAATATTTGAAAGAAATGAACAAGGAAGTTCTCAGTAAATACCCTAATATAATGACGGTTGCCGAAGGGGCAGGAGTTACTTCAAATGAGGTACTTAAATTTATTAATCCTTCACGTCATGAGTTAAACATGCTTTATAATTTTGAAGCTATACATCTCGGAATGAACCCGGAAACCGATCATAAGGTAGGCCCCAAACGTTTTAATCTTGTAACCTTCAAGGAAATTTACACCAAGTGGGATTCTGTCATCGATGATAAAGGATGGGGGACCATTTGGCTTGGAAATCATGATACCCCCAGGATGGTAACCCATTGGGGAAACGACACTCCGAAATTTCGCGCCATATCTTCAAAAATGCTGACTACTTTCCTGATGACCATGCACGCAACTCCATTTTATTATAATGGGGATGAACTGGGAATGACAAATATTAAATTTGATAGCATTAAGGATTACCGGGATGTTGCAACACTTCATGCATATCAACATCTTAAAGAAACCGGTGGAAATCTTAAAAAGTTTTTAAATAGAGAAAAACTAATTGCCAGAGATAACTCACGTACTCCTTTCCAGTGGGATACTACCCGTAATGCCGGATTTACCACAGGACATCCCTGGATAAAAGTGAATCCGAATTATAAGACAATTAATGTGGAAACGGAAGAACGAAACCCAAATTCAGTATTGAATTATTTTAAGAAGATCATCCGGTTGAGGAAGAAGAATCTTATTTTGATATATGGTAAATACACCCTCCTCGATAAAGACAATCCTGATGTTTACGCTTATACCCGTGAATTAAATGGGAAAAAAGACCTCGTGCTTTTAAACTTCACAACCCACAAAGCACAGGCAAAGCTTTCGTTTGACATGGGTAAGGCCAGGCTTTTAATCGACAACTACAGTACGGTGCCGGATGCTAATGCTATAAAAACCTTTACATTACGTCCGTATGAAGCTGCAGTATTTGAGCTTAGATAAAAAAAACAGATGTTACTTTAACTTTGGAGAAACTGTTACACTCTCCAAAGTTTTAAATAAATAAAAAAGTTATTTTTGAGGATATTCTTTTGGGAAAAATAGGTTCCTGTACTTTTTAAAAAACAAATTAACGATGAAAAGATATTATTATTCCGGCATGATTTTTTTGATTAGTCTACTGGTATTAACCGAATCGTGTAATTCTGGTCATATTTCAACAAAAAACCAGTATAATGAGCTTGTTACACAAGTTGAAATGCAACAGGTTTTTCCCGGAGCGGGGACTTTTATCAAAGCCATTCCAAGAGTTTCAAAAGATTCTATTGTAAAGCAATATGAATCACAGAAAAACAAAAGTGATTTTAATCTTAAATCATTTGTACTAACCTATTACAAGCTGCCCCCGCCACCGTCAACAACATATAGATCAGATACAAGCGTCTCGGTTAGTACACACATTCGTCGCTTATGGACCGTATTGACACGCAGCAATACCTCTCGCAAAGGCAGCTTGTTAGCTTTGCCTTATCCATACGTTGTTCCGGGTGGTATATTTGATGAAATGTATTATTGGGACAGCTATTTTGTTTTTTTGGGATTACAAACAGACAGTCGTTTCGACCTGATTAATGATATGGTTGGGAATTTTGCATATCTAATTAATAAATACGGTTTTATTCCAAATGCAAATCGCGAATATTTTCTTTCAAGGTCTCAGCCTCCTTTCTTTTCATTTATGGTTGAATTGCTTGCTAAAATTAAAGGCGATTCGGTAATTGTCCATTATCTGCCCGAATTGAAAAAAGAATATTCTTTTTGGATGAGAGGTTCAAACCGGTTAAACAAAACTAACAGAGCAATAAATAATTCGGTATTATTAGAAAACGGCCAAATTCTAAATCGCTATTGGGATAACGATGATTCGCCGAGGCCTGAAGCCTTTCGGCTCGATTCTTTGAATGCACTTTCAGCCAAACAAGGTTATAAAAGTTATTATCGTAATATCAGGGCGGCTTGTGAATCTGGTTGGGATTTTAGCAGCCGTTGGTTTAAAGATGGCCATTCCCTCAAAACTATTGAAACAACAAACATTCTCCCCGTTGACCTGAATGTTTTGCTTTGGAATCTCGAAGATGTTATTGCAAAAGGAGCTTTGTTGAGTAATGACACTATTTTGTATAAGAAATTCCGACAAAAGGCAAACAACAGGGCAAAGTTGATACGTAAAGTTTTTTGGGATAAAAAGGCCGGTTTCTTTATGGACTACAATTTTAAAACCCACAAGCACACCAGCATCTTCTCCCTTGCAGGTGTTTACCCGCTGTTTGTTTCTATTGCAACACAAGAACAGGCAAAACAAGTAGCTCAGAAACTGAAAGATAAATTTTTGTTTAAATTCGGGCTTGTTACTACTTTAACCGAAACCGGTCAGCAATGGGATTATCCTAACGGTTGGGCCCCGTTACAATGGATTAGCATTAAAGGACTTAATAATTATCATTTTAATAAGCTTGCCAAAGAAATTGCCGAGAGGTGGATAAAAGGTAATATTGAATGGTACAGGAAAACAGGAAAACTCGTTGAGAAATATAATGTAATAACAGGTGTAAAAGGTCAGGGAGGACAGTATCCGGGTCAGGATGGTTTTGGCTGGACAAATGGTGTTCTTCAAAAGTTGATGCACGAATATCATATGCAGCAGTAATGGTTTATGTATTGAAGATAAGTTTTTCATTAAAATAAAAAGAACGAAACATGTTAAAAGAAGAAAAGTATAACAAAAATCTTGTGGTGGTTATCGCTGCTATAGCGGCCACCGGAGGCTTACTCTTTGGATTCGACACCGGGGTTATTTCGGGAGCCATTCCATTTTTCCAACAGGATTTCCAGATTAGCAACAGCATGGTGGAAAACATCACCACCGCAGGGCTTGTAGGGGCAGTGATCGGGGCTATGTTTACCGGAAGGTTATCTGATATTATAGGCAGGAAAAAGGTTATCTTAATGGCTGCTGTCGTTTTTATTATCGGAGCTGCCTGGTCAGGATGGGCCCCTAACGATCATATTTTGATAGCTGCACGCCTTTTTATCGGACTGGCCATTGGCATATCTTCTTTTTCGGTTCCTTTATATATTGCTGAAATTTCCCCTACCAAAATCAGGGGACGTTTGGTATCGCTTTTCCAGCTTCTGATAACCATTGGCATATTGGTTTCTTATCTCAGCGACCTGCTATTTGCCAACAACAATAACCTGGAATCCTGGCGTCCCATGTTTTATGTTGGGGTTATTCCCGGGTTAATTTTATTTATTGGTATGCTTTTCCTGCCCGAAACTCCTCGCTGGCTTATGAGCAAAGGCCGTGAAGATGAGAGCCGGCATGTATTGAAAAAAATCGAAGAACCAGGCATGGTGGAAAACTCCATTCGGCAGATGAAAGAGGATATCGAAAGAGCAAAAAGCCGGGCTACATTCCGTGAAGTTTTCAAACCCTGGTTGCGAACGGCGCTTATAATTGCTGTGGGAATCATGTTCTTTCAGCAGTTTGTCGGTATTAATACGGTCATTTACTACAGTCCCAAAATATTTATGATTGCTGGTTTTGAAGGTGCCCGTGCCGGAATTTGGGGCGCTGTAAGCGTAGGGGTTGTCAATGTGGCATTTACCGTACTTTCGCTCTTTCTCATCGACAAAATAGGTAGAAGGAAACTATATTTCATCGGCTTAAGCGGCATTATACTCTCGTTGCTTGCCCTTGGAACCGTTTTTGCTTTTCTCACCTCTCTCGGTGATACGGGAAAATGGTTGGCCATTATTTTCGTATGGATTTACATTGCCTTTTTTGCCATCAGTCTGGGGCCGCTGGGCTGGCTCTTTATTTCCGAAGTCTTTCCGCTCCGGGTACGGGGTATCGGCTCCTCCATCGGATCTTTGTCCAACTGGCTTTTTAACGGGTTGGTTGCTTTTACCTTCTTTAAAATCGTGAAGCTTTTTACCATGTCCGGTTCCGAAATTATAACCCACGAAAAATTATATGATCCCGCTACGCATACTTTTACTATGCAGGCGATAAACAACGGCAATCCGGCAGGCGCTTTTTGGTTTTATGCTTTCATCGGTGTTGTCGGTCTGGTATGGGGATATTATTTTCTTCCCGAGACCAAAGGCATTTCGCTTGAGAAAATTGAAGCGCATTGGCGCAAAGGCGGAAAACCAAGAGATTTAAAGGAATAAACAGGAGTTGCAAAGGCCTTGAGCTGCCGGATGGGCAGTACGAATGATTTTTTGCCACCTCCCCTTCCCTGTTTTAATGACATAGCAGAACCACAATTGGGCAGGTTTTTAAAGATATCGACATGCTGAATGGAACAAAAAATAAAATAAAGGACTTTTAAAATAATGGAATTATGATTAAAAAAGAAGTATTATCAAAAAGACAGCGTTCATTGGATGGCTTGGGTTTAAGGATTTTACGGCTAAGTTTCGTAGCAGTTGTAGCTATGTTCCTTTATTCGTGCAGTTCGCCCCAAAGCGGCTCCACCATCGTTAACGGTAAGGCCCGTTTTGAATTTTTAACCCCATCTCTTGTACGAATGGAATATGCGCCTTCGGGGCAGTTTGTCAATGCCCCCTCCGTAGTTGTTCAACGGCGCAACTGGCCTAAAGTTGCCGTACAGACCACCAATAAAGATGGCTGGTTAACGATGCAAACCAGCCGGTTAAAAGTGCGTTATCGGCTGCATTCGGGATTATTTACAAAGGGAAACCTTTCTGTTGCCTGGCAGGATTCAACAGGTTCCCACCAATGGCATCCGGGTGAAAAAGATTCGCTCAACCTTGGAGGAATCAGATATTCTCTTGATGAAGCCCGCAAAGGGCATTTGCCCAAAGTTCAACCGGGTCTGTTGAGCCGGAGCGGGTATTTCCTGTTGGACGACAGCCATAGTCCGGTCTGGGATTCTGCGAAAGCCTGGATCGTTCCCCGTCCGGATACGAATGATCAGGACTGGTATCTTTTTACCTATGGACGGAATTATAAAAAAGTACTGAACGAATTTGCCCAACTTTCCGGGAGAATTCCAATGATCCCACGTTATGTACTGGGGGCATGGATTACAGACCTTAACTTCGAATATTTCCCGGGAACGAAAAGAGTGAAAGAAAAAATCTTCAAAGAATATAATGAAACCCATTTGAAGAAAGAGATCCTGCAGTTTCGTCGTAACGGAATACCATTGGATATTCTGGTCATGGATTTCGGGTGGCATAATTATGGCTGGGAAGGAGGCTACGACTGGAGTCCCTTAATACCTCATCCTGATAAATTTCTTACCTGGCTCCATGCTCAAGGTATAAAAGTATCTTTGAATGATCATCCCGGTTATTCCTATGGAAAAGGGGAGAGCGTCCTTTCTTATCAGGATAGCCGTACCCCTGAGGTATTGAAAGAGCTGGGTCGTTCTATGCCTGTGAAACCGACTTTTAAAATAGATTTGTCTAAGGATTGGAAATTTACTGCCGGTTCGAAAGAAGCCGGGGTCAGGCTTAAATGGTTTTCAAAAGGTTTTAATGATAGCCATTGGAAAATCCTGCGAGTCGGTATCACCGGGAACAGCCTGGATTTTTTAAAAAACAAAGAACAAGCATGGTTTCGTAAAACAATTAAGTTGCCAAAGGTATTGCCGGATTCGCTCTTCATTGTATTAGGAAGAATGAGGAAACAGTATGGCCTATATGTAAATGGCAGGAAAGTTACTCACACAACAGCCCGATGGTTTCGTTTTCACACCTATGCAAATATTATCCCTTACGTAAAGGCAGGGGAAAACAATATCATTGCATTGCGTATACCATATCAACAGGGAGGCGGAGCTGCCGTATTGTCCGTCGCCATTCAAAATGTCCCACCTCCGAAACCTATATACTTTAATCTCGCGGTCAAGAAGCAGGCGCGTGTATTTATGAACGT
>CAZRAW010000094.1:0-8864 GCA_964598065.1 uncultured Lentimicrobiaceae bacterium | reverse complement strand
GTGCTTTATCTGAGAACTTCCTTTGCCATCAGGCCTTTTGGGGATAATGGATTGGTCGCTTTCCTCTTTCACTTTTTTGATAAAGGGGGTGTTGTCATAAACTTTTCGGCTCATCTCAGCCAGCACTTTACTTTGCGGAAAATCTATCACCGAAACAGTTCCTTTAAACATGGTCCCCGTATAGTTTTCCATCCAGTTTTTTGGTCGCCTTTTATTGGGGATAGGACCATCGGGATTAGCACGCGAAGCAATTCCGTATCCGTTGGCAACCACAATTTTCCCCGATTTCAGATACTGTACAGCCGTTGGATACCACCCGACGGGAATAAAACCAAGGCTTTTGGCATGTCCGGGTTTTTCCACATTAAAGACTGCAAGATAATTGTTGTCGGCATTGGCAATGAGCAATTTATCACCATTCGGCGACAGGGCCAGCGCATCGGGGGTGCTGCCATAAGGCAAATTAGGAAGTAGTGCCGTATAAATCGTCTCACTGATCTTATTTTTTACCAAATCAATAACCGTAGCACTGTTGTTATTGGCATTGGTAACAAAAAGCCGGCTGTCGTCGGGGCTAATTACCATATCATTGGGATGATCGCCGGTTTTATAACGATGGGTAATGGCATAATTGTTCAGGTCAATTTCGACCACCATGGCTTTCCCCCAAATAGAAACATAAGCATAACTTTGAGCATGATTGACTACAATGTCATAGCATTTGCCGGGCATTTTTACCTTTTTTATCACCTTTTTGCTTTTCAGGTCAACCACATAAAGCATGTTGCTGTTCTTCGAAACCGCCAACAGTTGATTTTTCCTGTTATCGAGAGCCAGTCCGGTGAGCGAAATATCTCCTTTCGGAAATTTCTCTCCAATAATTAGTGTATCAGCAGGATAAAGTCTTCCTTTTCTAAAATTGAAAACATACACAACATTATTATTCCCACCTGAAACGTACAATCGTTTGTCGTTGGGGCCAAAAGTCAGTCCTACCCAGGTATTACTAACGACGTACCGCTGGACTTCTTTCAGTGTTTTTAAGTCAACTACCGACAGGGAATTAATACCCATACCGCTATTGGACGTAATGGCATACCGATCGTTTTTAGTAACTACCATGTTAAGTGGCAACTCACCTACGGGAACTTGTTTACCGGACGGGGTCAGCCTCCATCCGTTAGGTAAAAGGGTATAATTTTGGTATTTACCGGGAAGCTCAACCGAGCCCGGCTTATTTTGTGCCTGAAGCATTCCGGAAACCGAAAACACTAAAACCATCAGCCACAACAAGCCTTTGTTAGCATAATACTTTGTCATCTTTTTTTCTCCTTATAAACTGAAAAACAAAAGTACGAAAAATAGCTGGTGATCCCGGTCTCAAAACTCCAATATTAATTTTTCTATTTTAGCCTGCATTCCCTATTTTTGTACAATAAAAATGTCAGCAGGAAAAAGAATATTGCTTTGCCCTATGGACTGGGGTCTGGGTCATGCCACACGCTTAACGCCCATTATACGGCTGTTGCAGCAGGCGGGAGCCGAACCTGTGCTGGGCGCCGACAACAAGCCGCTACAGTTTCTCCGGCGAGAGTTTCCCAATTGTGAGTGGGTTAAAATTCCCGGATTCGAACCAGAATATCAAAAAAAAGGTTCGCTGCCCATCAAAGTAGCTGCAGATTTTCCGCAAATGCTGAAAGCCTCTGCAAAAGCACATACGTTACTGGAAAAAATTGTTGAAGAGCAAAATATTGATGCTGTCATTTCCGACAACCGCTACGAACTTTGGTCAGAAAAAGTGCCCACCATTTTTATGACACACCAGCTCAATATTCTGTTACAGGGTATTCTTTCTTCCGGGCGTCCGGTAATTAAGAAAATAATTAACAGTTTTATTATCAAACATAATGAGTTATGGATTCCCGATTTTGAAAACGAACCCAACCTCTCCGGAAAGCTCTCCCACGTACAGAAAATGCCGCTTAAAAACAGCTTTTTTATCGGACCGTTGAGCCGCTTTGAAGGAGTAAAAACAGAAACCAATAAGCAAAACGAGAATGATTTGGATGCATTGTGTCTGCTTTCCGGACCCGAACCCCAGCGAACCATTTTCGAAAAAATACTGCTCAATCAGCTGGCTAACTCAGAATTAAAAGTAGTGATTCTTTCCGGGAAACCGGGCGAAACGGAAAGAAAAGTTCAGGGAAATGTGAAAATATATTCCCACGCCGGGGATGAAGAGATGCTGTCGCTTATCCAATCGGCAAAAATGGTCATCTGCCGGTCGGGATACAGCAGTATTATGGACCTGGCAAGTCTGGGGAAAAAAGCGGTTTTTATTCCCACTCCCGGGCAGCCTGAACAGGAATACCTGGCAAAAAAGCTGAAAAAGCAGGGGCTCTATTACTCATGCAGTCAAAAGGAATTCTCTCTCAAAAAAATGTTGGAAGAATCCGAAAAATACAGCGGCCTGCACCTTACCAACAATTACAAAATTCTGCGGGAGCGCATCGATGCACTGCTGAAAAGCCTCAGTTGAAAATTATTTTCTGCCGAATGCTTATCTTTGCCGGATAATTTTCAAAACGCTCACTATGCTCATTCATGAGAATATGAAACTGGCCGATGTGATTCATCACGACCATACGCTGGTTCCCATTATAAACCGTTTTGGCATCCATCTCGGTTTTGGAAACGACAACATTGCCGAAATCTGCCAAAAACATCAAATCAACGTTGATTTTTTCCTGACCATTTTAAATGCTTTTCACGACGCACACTATTTCCCAAAAGAGCAGCTTCAGCGTTTTCCGGCAGCCCTGCTTATCGATTACCTGCTAAAAGCACATCGCTATTTTCTTGAAGATAAAATTCCTGAAATTTCGGCACTTATGGATAAAATGGCAGTGGAATATCCTTTAAATGAAACAACTTTCCGGCTTATCCGGAACTTTTTCACCGAATATGCACAGGAACTCAAAAAGCATATAAATAGGGAAGAAGAAAAAATCTATCCCCATGTTCTTTCTTTGGAGAAAATGGTTTCGGATGGCAATGTGGATGAATACCTCAGGAGTCAAATCAGGAGTTATCCTATTTTGGAATATGAATCCGAGCACGAAAATATGGAAGAAAAGCTCTTCGACCTGAAAAATATCCTCATTAAATACCTCCCACCACCAAAAAAAGATGAACTTGGATATCAGATTCTGAGAGAGCTGTTTACACTTGAAAAAGAGATGAACGAACATGCCCGCATCGAAAATTTGATTTTGATTCCGAAAGTAGAAGCCATGGAAAAAATGCTGAAAAATAAAGAAACCTAAAATATGGCCGATATTAAAAGCATTATTATCATTGAGAAGCACTACCTGCTACAAGCCGGCACGGAAGCCCTGATACAGGATATCCCGGGCATCATGCATGTAAAATCCTATTCGGGCGATGAACCTCATTTGACAGACATCATTTTAAAGCATAAACCTGATTTGCTTATAATAAATCCTTTTTCGCTCTCTGCGGAGAATGCGGCATTACCTCGTAAAATATATTCTAAACAAAACACATATCTTATTGCCATGATACAAAAAGAAGAGAAAGGTAGGCTCTCTTTCGATTATTCTGAGATACTTTATTATGAAGACAGTAAATATGTGTTGGAGAAAAAGCTACGAAACAAAGTCGGAAATCAGAAAGATGAAGAACCAAACCATAAGGAACTAAGTCCGCGTGAATTGACTATTTTAAAGCAGGTTGTTCTGGGGCTGACCCATCAGGAAATAGCAGATAAACTGTTTCTGAGTGTCCACACCGTAAACACACACCGCAAACACATTAACAAAAAACTGGGCATTAAAACGGTATCAGGACTTAGTGTGTATGCCATTATGAACCATATCGTAAAAATGGAAGAGCTTGCCAACAACTCCCGTTGAACCTTAACTGACACAACTATCCGCCGGCGCCGGTGGTGTAGCAGTAAAACATTATTTTATAAAAAAATCTCCTCCAAGCCATTCGTGCGAAAAAGAAAAGTACTACTTTTGCCGATGTTATTTATACAAAATCTAAATTACGATGAAAACGATCGGACTTTTTTACGGATCTACATACGGCATGACGGAAAAGATTGCCGAAAAAATAAAAACAGCTTTTGGAAACCACAAAGTTGTTCTTTACAATGTGAAAGACGCTCCCCAAGGGGCTTTGGAAGAATATGATTATCTGATTTTCGGCACCTCCGCCTGGGGTATCGGAGAAATGCAGGATGACTGGGAACGCTGGATTTCCGAATTGGAAGATATTGACTTTTCGGGGAAGAAGGTGGCACTTTTCGGACTGGGTGATCAAAAGGAGTATCCGGAAAGTTTTGTTGATGGGTTGGGAACTCTTTATTGCCGCCTGCCCGATAAATCGATTGTAGTAGGAGAATGGCCCACAGTTGGTTACAAATATTATTTTTCCCTTGCCGACAAGGACGGAAAGTTTGTAGGATTGGTTTTGGACGAAAATAACCAAAAAGAAAAAAGCGATGAACGGATAAAAACGTGGGTTTCCCAATTGGAAAAAGCATTTGTCTGACAAACCGGGTTTTTTATTTCCCGACCTGTCTATTTTCTTACTTTTGCAAACAAATTTTCAGCCATGATGCTAAACTATATTATATGGAATGTCAGCCCGGACATCTTTACCCTTTCAAAATCAATTCCTATCATCGGCGGTTTTTCTATACGCTGGTACGGTTTGCTGTTTGCACTGGGTTTTGTTGCAGGCTATATCATTATTCTCAAAATTTTCAAAAAAGAAAATATTGATGAGAAAGTAACGGACGTTTTGTTTACTTACATGTTTGTTTTCACCCTTGTTGGTGCACGGCTGGGAGAGGTTTTCTTTTACGAACCACACTATTACCTGACCCATCCGTTGCAAATTCTCGAAGTGTGGCATGGCGGCCTGGCCAGTCACGGAGCAGCTGTTGGTATATTGCTGGGATTATATATTTTCTCAAGAACACAACATCGTTCTTACATTTGGGTACTCGATCGGATAGCTATCGTTGTTCCGTTAGCAGGGTTTTTCATACGGATGGGGAACCTCATGAACTCAGAAATTATCGGAAAAGCAACCACCCTGCCCTGGGGTTTTGTTTTCGAGCGGGCTTTTGATCCTCAATATACTGTAGGTGCGCATCTTCCTACGCAAATTTTTGAAGGAGTGGCTTACCTGCTCATTTTCTTTTTCCTCTACCGTTATTACTGGCGGCACACTGAAAATTTAAAGCCGGGTAAACTCTTTGGGTTTTTTATGCTCCTTGTTTTTTCAGCCCGGTTTTTAATAGAGTTTCTCAAGGAGCCACAGGAACTATGGGAACAACACATGTGGCTGGATATGGGACAATTACTCAGTATTCCACTGATTATCCTCGGTATTATCATGTTGATATGGTCACATAAACAAAAAGCCCGGAAAGTTTAACCTTCGGGCCTCTTGTTAATTTGTTAAGCAAGCAATCAACCTTATCTTATGGTTCCCTCCATTAGCTTGAGCTGGTCGTAAAAGCCCTTCTTGAATTTCTTAGACAGACTATCCTGATGGTAGTCTTTGGTAAGGTCCGAAAGCTCCTGAAGAGCGGACAAAGCCTCCCTGATATTATTATCGTAATACGGAATAAATCGCTCGTTCAGACGGTTGTAATAGCTCAGGTCGCCCATGTAGCGATTGTAAATCTCCGTAGCAACCTTGTTTCCTCTTTTAATGGCACCCGACTGATAATACAACAAAGCCCAGTGGATAGTGTAATAGCTAAAGGGGAATTTGCTGTTAGGGAAGAAATAGATTCCCCTATTGAGCACATTAACAGCAGAATCGTATTTGTGCAAATTGACCATTGCCTGCGCCAGGCGGATATAAGATTGTTTGGCAATAAAAGAGTTTCTGAAGCTTACGCGGTCCACAAGCACACCCGGTACGTTCAGCCGTCCCCAACGCGCTTTTTTACTCATAAGAATCCGGTAAGAGTCTTCGGGATCAACACCGCCAACCCCTTTAATGTAGTCCATAGCCGGAACCGGTGTAAACTGGTAAACCAAACCTCTCATGTGACTATATTTTTCCAAATTAAACACCTTACTCACGCTGGAGGGATTAACAAAACAAATGGGCCTTTTCCAGTTGTTGGTAGCAATCAAATCAAACAACATAATATCGTTGCGGTACAGATAACCCTGGGTAACTTTCCAGCGAATCTCTTTTACAATCTTCCCTGCATCTTTGAGGGGTACCGTACCGGAATTCACGGCAGCCGCAGAATCCACTTTCAACACCAGCTCTTTGCTTGGAAGATAATCGATCTTAGTACCTGATAGCAGAGACATTTTGGTTCTCGGATTGTCGCTCTTAATGAAATCAACGGCATCCTTAAGCGAAATGGCACTTTTAATCACAGGATAGACTGGAATATAATTCATAATCCCCCGGTTATATTTTTCCGCAGAGATAGAGAGCGGTAGCGGTGCGGAATTATATTCCTGCTTGAACAGTTGGTCAACATACCACGACCCGCCGGAGAGCATGTAGTTCACCACACGCACATCCGTACGAATGCCTTCAACCTCCTGGGCATACCAAAGCGGAAAAGTGTCATTGTCACCGTTGGTAAACAAAATGGCGTTGGGCGGACAACTTTCGAGATACATAACCGCAAAATCACGCGCAGCATATTTGCCCGCACGGTCATGTGACGGCCATTCTTCTTTGGCCATGTTTGCCGGCACCAAAATCAAACTGACCACGGTAACAAGGACGGCAGCAATCTCCTTCTTCCCGAAATACTTTTTTACACTTTCGTAAAGTGAAAGCACACCGAAACCTATCCAAATGGCAAAAGCATAAAAGGAACCCACATAAGAGTAATCCCGCTCACGAGGCTGCATAGGCGTTTGATTCAGATAAATAATGATGGCAATTCCTGTCATAAAGAAGAGTGTGCCGACAACCCATGTGTCTTTTTTGTTCCTGGAAAGATGGAAAAAGAAACCGAGCAATCCGAGAATCAACGGCAGGAAATACAACTTGGCCCGGGAAGGATTTTTCATGCTCGCAGGTAAATGTGCCTGATCGCCCAAACGTATCCTGTCGATGAAGTTAATGCCACTAATCCAGTTTCCGCGACTAATTCCCCCCTGCCCTTCGATATTATTTTGACGTCCCACAAAATTCCACAAAAAATAGCGGATATACATGTGGTCGAGCTGATAGGTAAAGAAGAATTTCAGGTTGGTGGCAAAGCTTGGCCTAATGAGCACTTTATACTTTCCGTTACCCATATCCACCCGGATGGGAGTACCGCCGGTACCGCCAAAAGCCTTACTTTTGTAAATTCTGATATGACTGGGCTTCTGGTTGCTCCACATACGTGGAAAAATGGTTTCAAAACGCGGGTCGTAAACCGGAATGGTTTGCTTTCTGCTATCAATCACAACGTATTTTCCCGTTTTCTCATCCCGTCTGTACACCGGTTTCCCATTCTTACGACCGATTATGGGTGCGTTGTAGTATTGCCCGTAGAGCAACGGCCAGGTACCATATTGCTGGCGATCAAGGTAAGCCAACAAATCAACAGCGTTTTTCGGGTCGTCTTCATTAATTGGCGTATCGGCGTTGGAACGAATAACCAGCATTAGGAAAGAAGAATAACCAATCAACACAAAAGTAAGCGCCAGCAGAATGGTATTGTAAACCACTTTCCCGTTCCTCTGGGTATAATAAATCCCGTAAGCAAGAAGACCAATCAAAACAAGAAAATAGATCACCGTACCGACGTTGAAGGGAAAACCCAAATCGTTTACACAGAAAAGCTCAAACTTTCCGGCAAAATTAACCACCTGAGGAATAATGATATACATAATAATGGCAAGAATACCTATACCCACCATTCCGGCCATGATAAATCCTTTCCAGGAAAATTTGTATTTTTTAAAATAATAAACATAAACAATAGCCGGAATAGTCAGCAGATTCAGCAAATGCACGCCGATAGCGAGACCGGTAAGATAAGCAATCAGTAAAATCCATCGGAATCCACTACGTTTGTCGGCAACCTGTTCCCATCGTAAAATGAGCCAAAAAGTTAAAGCGGTAATAAAGGACGATGTGGCATAAACTTCGGCCTCTACCGCAGAAAACCAAAATGAGTCGGTAAAAGTATATGCCAGGGCTCCTATTATTCCGGCACCGAGAATGGCCCAGGCTTGCCCTTTGGTCAGCTCATCGCCGGCTTTTTTCACATAAAGTTTTTTGGCCAGCAGAGTAATGGTCCAGAAAAGAAACAGAATAGTGAAAGCACTGGCCAGCGCCGACATAATATTAATCATCATAGCCACATGTGCCACATTACCAAATGAAAACAAAGAAAAGAACCTGCCCATCATCTGGAACAGAGGCGCTCCGGGAGGATGACCTACTTGTAATTTGTAAGAGGTAGCAATGTACTCACTAGGATCCCACCAACTTGTTGTAGGCTCGATGGTAGAGAGATAAACGAAGGCAGCAATAGCAAAAACACCCCATCCCACCAGGTTATTCAGTTTCTTAAATTTGTTCATCGATATAAATTTTGAAAAAGAATCAGGCTGCGAATTTAGGAAATTTAACCAATGCACTGAAATTTTAAGAAATTTTAAAGATAAAGGTCAGGCTGTCGTCGCCCCCCCCTCAAAGAACAGGAACAAATTTATCGCATTTGTGACTTGAACTTATCCACTTAAAATATTATTAACCAACATCTGCAAGAATTAAAAAAAACAGTACATTTGCACCCCGATTGTCCGATGGTGTAATGGCAGCACTGCAGATTTTGGTTCTGC
>CAZRAW010000093.1:0-8929 GCA_964598065.1 uncultured Lentimicrobiaceae bacterium | reverse complement strand
ACATTAAACATTAAAATATTAGTTTCATCACAAAGATGTGTACTTTTGAAACAAAAACAGAATAAAAATGTCAACAACTTTGTTGTATCATGGGTTTTGGATTAACGGGCATGGAAGTATTTAACCTACCTTATACATAGATTGGACAACTTGCTTTAAATCATCCTCCTTTTTGTCCACTTGAACATAAGTCCTCAAAATTAGCCTCCTTTTTGTCCATTACACCCGTATTTTAAAAAATAAAAACCGCTCCGACCAAAGGAAGGAGCGGCAGAAAAAATAATCTTTCGGATATACCTTTCAAACAGGAAGTACAACACGTTTAAATCACACCCTGGTCCATCATGGCATTAGCCACTTTCAGAAAACCGGCAATATTCGCTCCTTTAACGTAGTTTATATAGCCATCGTCTTCGGTGCCATATTTAATACAGGCGTCATGGATGGAAGACATGATATGGTGCAGTTTGGCATCTACTTCTTCGGAAGTCCAGGCAAGTTTCATGGCGTTTTGGGTCATTTCCAAACCTGAAACGGCCACTCCGCCTGCGTTTACAGCTTTACCGGGACCAAACGGAATCTTTTTCTCATGGAAAAGCGTAACAGCCTCAGGCGTACAACCCATATTGGAAACTTCGGCAACAGCCATAACACCGTGGTCAATCAGGTTTTGTGCATCATCGCCGTTCAATTCATTCTGAATGGCGCAAGGCATGGCAATGTCACATTTAACTTCCCACGGACATTTTCCGGCAACGAAAATAGCGGAAGGAAATTCTTCGGCAAAAGGAGCAACGACATCCTGGTTGGAAGCCCGGAGTTCGAGCAGATAATCAATTTTTTCACCGGAAATTCCATCCGGATCGTAAATGTAACCGTCAGGACCTGAAATAGTAATAATTTTACCGCCCAACTCATTAACTTTCAGGGCAACACCCCATGCAACATTACCGAAACCGGAAATAGCTACAGTTTTCCCTTCGAGAGTTTCGTTTTTCTCAGCCAGCATCCCTTTGGTGAAATAAACGCCGCCGAAACCCGTTGCTTCGGGACGAATAAGGCTACCACCCCAGCTCAGACCTTTACCGGTGAGTACGCCGGCATTTTCTCTCGCCAGCTTTTTGTACATGCCATAGAGGTAACCAATTTCTTTACCGCCAACGCCCACATCTCCTGCAGGAACATCCGTCTCGGGGCCAATGACTTTCCAGAGCTCCAGCATAAAACCCTGGCAAAAACGCATGATTTCATTGTCTGATTTACCTTTGGGGTTGAAATCGGAGCCGCCTTTCCCTCCCCCCATAGGTAGTGTTGTCAAAGAGTTTTTGAAAATCTGTTCAAACCCTAAAAATTTCAAAATACTAAGATTCACACTGGGGTGAAACCGCAAACCACCTTTGTAAGGGCCAAGAGCATTGTTAAACTGCACCCGATAGCCGAGGTTCATCTGCACATCGCCATTGTCATCAATCCACGGCACTTTAAACATTAAAATACGGTCAGGTTCTACCAGACGCTCAATGATAGCCGCCGATTCAAAATGAGGATTTTCGTTCACTACTTCTTCAATAGATTCCAAAACCTCACGTACAGCTTGCAAAAATTCTACTTCGCCCGGATGCTTTTTCTCCAGGTTGTTCATAATATTGTTAAGGTCCATGTCCTAAGTTTTAAGTTTTAAGTGACTTTTATTTTATTCAGGAAATCATTTTTTCTATCTGATTTCGGGGCAAAATTAGTTATAATTAACACTATCAAATCAAATTTCCTCAAAGATACTATTTTTTTATTTTGTCTAAATAATAGAATTGGACATTTTTTAAGATATTATCTATCTGACTTTTACAATGTTTTTGCATTTGGATTTCCTTTAACATTCAATACGGTTTTTACCTGTTTTATAAAAGCCGTAAAATCATTAGCCCCCTTTACGTAATTCACTTAGGGTAAGCAGGACAACACGCAGAACAGCATATTAATGACTGTATGCCGGAAAAAGATGAATGTAATTTGATTAATTTTGACCTGTTAAGATGAAACGATTATGAAGAAATACCACATACTCATTCTTACTTCCGTTTTCCTGTCTGGAGCATGTCAGCAAGGTGTAAAACAAAACAGCCATTCCGAAGACCTTTTTACGCTCCTCTTCCGTAAAACCGGTAATGGCTGGCGCATTGTATACGACCACTCATCCTCCAAAATCCAATAAAATGACCTTTGCTGAAAAAACGCTGGCCTTCTACAGACAACTGGCACCCGGCAAAAAGTTACCGAATGGAGTTGAAATCCTTAACCCTTATTCCCGGCCGGAAACTATTGCAGCCTGTGAAGCTTTTTATGGCAAGTTTTACAACGATAACAAAATTAGACGGATTATTTTTGGTATCAATCCGGGCCGCTTTGGAGCAGGTGTAACAGGCATTCCTTTTACCGACCCCATACACTTGGAAACGGCATGCGGCATTCCTAACGATTTTGATAAAAAGCCTGAACTCTCCTCACAGTTTATCTACATGCTGATTGAAAACATGGGTGGCGTTATCCCTTTTTACAGGCACTATTTCATCGGCGCCGTCAGTCCGCTGGGGTTTGTAAAAAGCGGAAAGAACTTTAACTATTACGATGACAGATTACTGGAGCAAAGCCTCAAATCTTTTATCATAAAAAATATGGTACGGCAAGTGGCGCTGGGTATTAGTATCGACAAATGCTTTTGCCTCGGAAATGGGAAAAATTTTATTTATTTGCAGCGATTAAATGCTGAACTGAAAATTTTCAAAAAGGTTATCTCCCTTCCTCACCCCCGGTGGATTATGCAATACCGCCGGAAACAACTTCAAAACTATCTAAACGAAATTAGCAGACAACTCAGCATATAATTCGTAGGGCATTCATCTCCACAACCTGCCAATTTCCGGACGGAACCTGCCAACAACAAATTTAAAAGAAATTATGTATTTCAGAAATGGCTTGTTGCCTGTGAAATGGTTTACAATCAGTTGATTTGGCATAATTTATGATTACAGGCAGGGATGTTTCATTAAAAAAGTCAGAAAAATGGTATTACCCACAAATTTAAAACATGTTGACAGCGAAGCAGAGCTGAATCAGATTTTGAAAGACCACCAAAACGTCATGGTTTGCTGTGGTCGCATGGGACCTATGTGTGTCCCTGTTTATGGCAGTATGGAAGAGTTGCAGGACGAATATCCCAACGTTGAATTCCGCGATATGCTGTTTGACAATCCGGATGCCAGGGTCATTCGCGAGCTTCCCCAATGCCGTGGTTTTATGGGACTCCCATTCACCGTCTACTACAAAAACGGAGAGGTTGTCGCCGCCACAGGCAGCATTCAGACCAAAGAACAAATCACCGAAATTCTAAACAGAGAATTCAAATAACATTTCTTATTCGGGCTGCAAGCCGACGGCTTGCAGCCCGAATTTCAAAAAAGAACGCCATGGACAAGAGTTGTTTTGATGTTATTGTGCTCGGAGGGGGCCCGGCAGGCCTCACTGCCGGTATTTATCTAGGTCGCTCCAAAGCAAAAACTCTGATTCTCGATACCGGCATGCCCGGTGGACAGATGGTGCTCACCTACCAAATTGCCAACTATCCGGGAGTGGAAAATATCAGCGGCTACCAGCTTTCGTCGGTTATGAAAAAACAAGCCGAAAACTTCGGGTGTGTCATCAAATCAAATGTAAAGCTAACTACCCTCCGGTTAGAAGGCAAACAAAAAGAGATAGAACTGGAAAACGGCGATGTTTTCAGAGCTCCTGCCGTCATCCTTGCTACGGGAGGACGCTCACGAACACTGAATGTTCCGGGGGAAAATGAATTTAAAGGTCGCGGTATTTCCTATTGCGCTACCTGCGATGGTGATTTTTTCGAGGACAAAGAAATCATTGTTGTAGGGGGAGGCAACTCGGCTCTCGAAGAGGCTGTAGCACTCACCAAATATGCCCGCAAAGTGACAATTCTGCATGAATTTAACCATTTCCAGGCTTTTGAACATGCCGTTGAAGAAGCCAAAAACAACAAAAAGATTGACTATATCATGGAAGCACATATTACCGGTTTTTATGGTGATGAAAGCCTCCGCAGTATCAAATACAGTAACTTAAAAACCGGCAAAATAAGCCGAAAGGCAATTGATGGTGTTTTTATTTTTGCCGGATACGAGGCCAATACACAAACCTTGCAAAACGGCCCTGTGAAGCTAAATCAGTGGAATGAAATTGTAACGGACGAAAATATGCAGACCAATCTTGAGGGAATTTTTGCTGCAGGAGATTGCCGCACCAAACGTTATCGTCAAATCACCACCGCCGTTTCGGACGGGACAGTTGCTGCTTTAAGCGCCCTGAATTTCATTCAAAAGTAGCAACAAAAAATGCCGGAGCTTTTTTTAGCCATCGCTTGTTATCCCCTCCATTCTCTGTGAAACACTTGGTTACACCCATTGCCACTTTTATCGGTATGGCGGCCTACTTTTGCATTAACAACTTTGACATAAGTCAGCTACGTTTGTCGCCGGCACGCAAGACTTGCGCCAGTTGGTCCGGTTAAGTAATCAATTAACACATAACATCCTTTATATCTGATTTTTAACGTATTTAAAACCTTTATAAATAGGAGATACGGAAAAAAATCAGTAAATTACTTAGAAAAAAAATGCTGTGAAAATTGTACTTTCGTGCAAAAATTTAAAAACCATATAAAAACATTAATTATGGCAAAAGTGAAAGGTGTCATTGTGGTTGACATTGAAATGTGCAAAGGTTGTAGCGTTTGCATCCCGGCCTGTCCCACTGATGTGATTGCTTTAGCAAAAGAAGTGAACGGTAAAGGTTATCATTTTGCTTTTATGGAAAATCCTGATGTTTGCACCGGTTGCACCAACTGTGCCGTGGTATGCCCTGATGGTGTCATTACCGTTTACAGGATAAAAGTTAAATAATTATCAAAAAAAATAAAACAAAAAGATATGGGTGAACTAAAATTAATGAAAGGTAATGAAGCCCTGGCCGAGGCTATCATTCGTGCCGGCACGGATGGTTATTTCGGCTATCCCATTACGCCTCAATCAGAAGTTCTGGAGTACCTAATGGCTTCCAAACCCTGGGAAACGACAGGAATGGTTGTATTACAGGCAGAAAGTGAAGTGGCTTCAATCAACATGTTATACGGCGGAGGCGGAACCGGTAAAAAAGTAGTTACTTCTTCTTCCAGTCCGGGTATAAGCCTTATGCAGGAAGGCCTTTCGTATATTGCCGGCTCCGAAATCCCGATTTTAATTGTAAATGTGGTTCGCGGTGGTCCGGGTTTGGGCGATATTCAGCCGGCACAATCTGACTATTTTCAGGCTACAAAGGGCGGTGGTCATGGAGATTACAGGCTCATTGTCCTGGCTCCTTCGTCGGTGCAGGAAATGTCTGATTTTGTTCCGATAGCTTACGAACTTGCTTTTAAATACAGAAATCCGGCCATGATACTCTCGGATGGCGCTATTGGTCAAATGATGGAAAAGGTTGAATTTTTCGAGCCCGTACCACGCCTGTCTGATGAAGAGGTTAAATCCCGCTATCCTTGGGCAACCAATGGGAAACCGAAGAACGGAGAAAGGAGAATCCTGACCTCACTGGATTTAGACCCCCAAAAATTAGAAGATCACAACCATCATATTCAGGAAAAATACCGCAAAATTGAGGAAAATGAAGTCCGCTATGAAGCTTTGCAATGCGATGATGCCGATTATGTTCTGGTAGCTTACGGCACAAGCGCACGTGTTTCGTTGAAGTCTGTAAAGTTGTTGCGTGAAAAGGGCGTTAAAGTCGGGCTCCTGCGCCTCATCACCCTGTGGCCTTTCCCCACCAAAAAAATTCAGGAAATGGTTCAACAAGGGGTGAAAGGTTTCCTCTCGGTAGAAATGAGCGCCGGCCAAATGGTAGAAGATGTCCGGCTATCGGTAAACGGTAAAGTAAAAGTTGAACATTTTGGGCGTCTTGGCGGGATGATTCATTCTCCCGAAGAAGTTGTAGAAGCCCTGGAACAAAAAATTATAGGAGGATAAACCATGTCAGATATAGATATAAAAGATTTTATCAAACCTGAAAACCTTGTCTATAAAAAGGCTAAGTTAATGACTGACACCCCGCTCAGCTACTGTCCGGGATGTGGCCACGGAACCACTCATCGCTTAATTATGGAAGTGATTGAAGAGCTTGGCAAAGAACATGAAACCGTAGGTGTTGCCCCGGTAGGCTGTTCGGTACTGGCTTACGAATTTATGGATGTGGACATGCAGGAAGCTGCTCACGGCCGTGCCCCGGCTCTCGCTACCGCCATTAAAAGGCTGTGGCCCGACAATCTCGTATTTACCTATCAGGGCGATGGTGATCTGGCAGCCATTGGAACGGCAGAAACCATTCATGCCTGCAACCGCGGCGAGAAAATCGTCATCATCTTTATCAATAACGGTATTTACGGTATGACCGGGGGCCAGATGGCCCCTACTACATTAGAAGGGATGAAGACATCTACTTCCCCTTACGGGAGAGATATTGAGCTAATGGGGTATCCGCTAAAGATCACAGAACTGGTGGCTCAACTTCCGGGCACCTATTACGTAACCCGTCAGGCTGTTCACACTCCCTCGGCTGTTCGTAAGGCCAAACGAGCTATTAAAAAGGCTTTCCAGAATCAGTTGGACAATATCTCCGGATTGTCTTTTGTTGAGATCGTTTCCAACTGTAACTCCGGCTGGAAAATGGCTCCGGTGGAATCCAACATTTGGATGGAGGAAAACATGTTTCCTTTTTATCCCCTTGGTGACATCAAAGTGGATGGCCGGTTAATAAAATAGGTTTAATCTTTAAATGACGATAAAATGACTGAAGAAATAATCATAGCAGGCTTTGGAGGACAAGGTGTTCTCTCCATGGGAAAAATCCTGGCCTACTCGGGAATTATGCAAGACCAGGAAGTTAGCTGGATGCCATCCTATGGTCCCGAAATGCGCGGCGGCACAGCCAACGTTACCGTGATTGTCAGTGACGAACGTATCAGCTCGCCCATACTCCGGGCTTACGATACGGCCATCATCCTGAATCAGCAATCCATGGATAAATTTGAACCCGAAGTAAAACCCGGTGGCACATTGCTTTATGACCCCAATGGTATATCACGTCATCCTTCGCGTAAGGATATTAACATTTACAAGGTGGAAGGCGCCAAAAAAGCTGCCGAAATGGGTAACACCAAGATTTTCAATATGATTGTGCTGGGTGCCTATCTGAAAATCAAGCCCATTGTGAAACTCGAAAATGTTGTGAAAGGATTGAAAAAGTCCCTGCCCGAGCGTCATCACAAACTCATTCCTTTAAACGAAGATGCCATCAATCTCGGAATGAAGAGCGTAGAAGTTGTTCGGAAAGTTTAACTTGTATTTCCAAAAATTAACCTGTATAAAGTTTAAGCCGGCTCCTGAGGAGCCGGCTTTTCTGTTGATGCCCAATACATTCCGGAGAAAATAGTTTGCTCAATTAAATATAATATGGTATTTTTGTTCTGAAATCTTTTAGGTATGAAAATAGATACTTATCAAACAAAATTTGACAAGCGTTCACTTATTGCCGGATTTTCCGGCAATATCCTGGAATGGTATGACTTTACAGTTTATGGTTTTTTTGCAACAGTTATCGGTAGCCAGTTTTTTCCTGACGAAGATAAGATTGTTCAATTAATATCAGCCTTTGGTGTTTTTGCCGCCGGTTACCTGATGCGTCCCATCGGGGGAATTATTTTTGGACATATTGGTGACCGGCAGGGAAGGAAAAAAGCACTTTTAATATCAATTCTAATGATGGCGATTCCCACGACACTCATTGGGTTTCTTCCTACTTATGCAAGTATTGGATGGTATTCAGCTTTGTTGCTGGTTATTTTAAGGCTATTCCAGGGACTTTCGGTTGGAGGAGAATTTACGGGTTCCATTTCATTTCTTGTTGAAAAAGCACCAAAGGGAAAGAGAGGATTTTTTGGCAGCTGGACAACCTTTGGTGTTTTTGGCGGGATGCTTATCGGAGCCGGCATAGCGGCAATAATCACTGCAGTATTTACCACTAAACAGGTAAGCGATTTCGGCTGGAGAATTCCATTTTTGCTTGGTGCAATCATAGGCATAGCCGGTCTTTACCTCCGAAAGGACATGAGCGATGATGAACGCTTTAAGAAAATAGTGAGAGAACAAAAGACCTACAAAATTCCCCTGACTGAATTTTTTGCACATTACAAAATGCAGTCTTTTAAAATTATAATGCTAAGCTGGGCTTTTGGCGTGTCGGTTTACCTGATATTTATTTTTCTCCCTTCCTACCTTCATACGTTCCTCCATGTAAAGCTTGACGATGCACTTTCTATCCACACCATTGCCATCGTCTTTATGATGCTGATTATTCCTTTTTTTGGACACCTGAGTGATAAGTTGGGCAGAAAATTTGTTCTTTTTATTTCGCTCATCGGATTTGTGGTTTTTTCGTACCCACTTTTTTTGCTGATGTTTGAAAAAACCTATTGGGCTATCCTAATGGCTATGCTGTTATTTTCTATTTTGGAAGGTCTGTTTCAGGGAGTTATACCCGCAATAATGACCGAGGCATTTCCGGCTAAAGTAAGATACACCGGGCTTTCGGTAAGTTACAATATTGCTTTGGCATTATTTGGCGGTACTACTCCCCTTGTCTCTGTCTGGCTGATAAAGATTAGCGGTGGCAATGTATTGATGCCCGTGTATTACTTAATTGCTTCTGTGATGATTGCCATTATTACATTATTTTTTATGCCGGAAACTTATAAAAAGGAGTTGGACTAAGGGATTGTTATGAAATAACCTATCCGTTTTGACTCGTTCTTTTGCCCTTT
>CAZRAW010000092.1:0-8983 GCA_964598065.1 uncultured Lentimicrobiaceae bacterium | reverse complement strand
AACTCAATCATAACCAACTGTCATTCAACTTCTTTTAAGTGGACAGTAGTGAAACAAACCACTAATACCATGAAACATCTCAAACACATGACCATCGCCTTTGTTCTCTTTTTCATGGCAGATATCGCCGTGGGGCAGGGAATCATTTTTTTCAGCTATTATTTATGACATGGAGTTGTTGATATTTAACCACAAACCCATCTTTTCTCCAAAATAATCAGGCAGATATCCCTTCCGGAATTCTCAACTTATATTCCTTTTATCCCTGTAACCTATTCCAATCCCGGATGAAGGTATTGCTTAATCGCCTTTACATACTCTTCAAAAGCATCAATGCCAATTTTTGTAATTTCAATTGACGTATGTTGGTAATTGTTTAAAAAACCTTTTTTAATGGAAATATAATTCACTTTTTCCAATTTTTTCAATTGAACACTAATGTTTCCGGAAGTTGCGCCGGTCAGGGTTTTTATCCCACTAAAATCCGACTTGCCGCTGGATACCAAAAAAGAAATAATGGATAACCTGAGCTGAGAATGTAATATGGGATTTAAATCCTTAAACATTTTGTCTCTTTTTATGTTCGACCATTAGAATAATTCCGGGAATTAAAATAGCAATGGCAAATACGATTCCCAACAATAAGGGTTGATAAATCCATTCCAGACCGAAACAAGCCAATCCGGCAATGTTAATGATGACTCCCGAGTAAAGGATGAGCCTGTTCTTAATTGCGCCTGCCGATACAATGGTTCCAATCCCCACAAGTATAAGAATAACAGGAATTAAGTGTTGCTTGAGGATTCCGGGCAACAAAAATCCCAAAATAAATACGTTCAACACGACCGCTGCCCAGGAAAAAGAAACCATCCTACTTATTTGATTTTGTCCGGCGTGCCCTTTCTTATAAAAATAATAACCGGTGTATATTGCGCCAAGCGGCATCACAAAATAGGGGTAGTAATTGATGCTGTAATATCCGTTTTTGAGTAGGATAAACTGCGCCAATGCGGCAACCGTGCCAAGCAGCCCCCAAAAGGCATAAATAAATCCATTTTCTTCAAATCTTGTTTTTGCTTCATTAATCACCTGATTGATAAGTGCAAAGCTTTTCTCAGGTGTTAAATTTTGATCTTCCATGATGTAATTTTTTTAATTATGCTGCAAATATAAAGTAGTTTATGTTATAAACCAAATAAAATTGATAATTTTTTTGCAAGAACAAGAAATTCATAAAGCCATCGCCGACAATTCGATACAGGATAAGTTTTAAATTCAGACGGAAAATCTTCACACGCAGCCTTTTGTACCGACGAGACTCGGGCATTGGCAACCAAAACAAAAAAAGTTGTTTCACTAAACAAAAAAAATATATCTTTGTCCCCGCAATGCAAAACACAAGCACATACCGACTTCCAGTAAAGCAGGCAATCCCTGCCAATGGTATCGCTTTCCCTTATACCTATATAAGGCATAGTTTTCCAAGGCGCCTTTGGGCGTAATATACTTTTCTTGCGGGGCTCCGTGCTCTGCCTTTTCATACAATTTCTTTTTATCTAATTAATCAAATTTTCAACGAAAACTTAATTTCTTTTTGTAATGCAATTTTTAATGAAGGTGGCTGATAATGACCACCATCAATATGCGGAAACAATCAGTAAAATGATTGAGGAAGCTGCAAAAATACGGAGAACCGGAATTGCTAAACGCGATCCGGAATATATCCGTCAGAAAATAGCGGAAGGTAAGGCCGTTATAGCACTCGATAACGACAAAGTAATCGGGTTCTGCTACATCGAAAGTTGGGAGAACAAAAAATATGTGGCTAATTCCGGACTCATCGTCCATCCCGATTACCGTAATACCGGACTTGCACGTACAATTAAACGAGCTATGTTCGACTTATCGAAAAAGGAGTTTCCCAACGCCAAATTGTTTGGTATCACCACCAGCCTGGCAGTGATGAAGATTAATTCTGACCTCGGTTACAGCCCTGTCACCTTTTCGGAACTCACCCAGGATGAGGCTTTCTGGAAAGGATGCCAAACCTGCGTTAACTACGACATCTTGCGGCGCACCAACCGTACCTTGTGTTTATGCACCGGAATGGTTTGCGACCTGAGTAAAGTACCTGAAAAAAATACCGAACAAAACAAACAGAGATCGTGGGAAAGGTTTAAACGGTTTATGAGGCTGCGAAGACTAAGAATCAAACGAAAAATTGAAAAATTTCCACTTCTAATATATTCTTTGAAAAATGAAAAATAATAAAGTAGTACTGGCATTTAGTGGTGGTTTAGATACCTCCTATTGCGTGAAATTCCTGACACACGAAAAGCAACTGGAAGTCCACTCGGCTTTTGCAAATACAGGCGGTTTCTCCGAAGAAGAATTAAAAGCCATCGAACAAAAGGCTCTTCATCTCGGCGTTGCAAGCCATGTAACACTTGAAGTAACGCAAGCTTATTACGAACACATAATAAAATACCTTATTTTCGGTAACGTGCTGAAAAACAACACTTATCCATTATCAGTAAGTGCCGAGCGAATTTACCAGGCCATTGCGCTGGCTAATTATGCCAAGAAAATAGATGCAACTTATATTGCACACGGCAGTACCGGAGCCGGCAACGATCAGATACGTTTTGACCTGATATTCCAATTGGTTGCACCTGAAATAGAGATTCTTACACCCATTCGCGATCAGCAATTGTCACGAAAGGAAGAAATTGAGTACCTGGCAAAAAAAGGGGTAACCGTTGACCGGGAAAAAGCCCGGTACTCCATCAACAAGGGGCTTTGGGGAACCAGTGTGGGAGGAGTGGAAACACTTACTTCTCGCCTGCCGCTGCCGGAAAAGGCTTACCTCAACCAATTGGAAGAGACAACACCCAAAACGGTAACGCTGGAATTTGAAAAAGGGGAAATAGTCGGACTGAACGGAAAAACGATGGCCCCGGTAGAAGCCATCCAAACACTGGAAGAAATAGCTGTTAGATATGCAATTGGGCGCGACGTTCATGTAGGCGATACTATCATCGGCATCAAGGGTCGTGTAGGCTTTGAAGCGGCAGCGGCTACCATCATCATTAAAGCACACCACACACTGGAGAAACATACCTTGTCGAAGTGGCAGTTACACTGGAAAGAACAACTCGCTAACTGGTACGGCATGTTCATTCACGAAGCGCAATATTTCGAACCGGTTATGCGCAACATCGAAACATTCCTCGAAGACACACAGGCTACCGTTACAGGAAAAGTATTTGTGGAGCTCCACCCATACCGTTTTATTGTTCAGGGTATCGAATCGCCCCACGACCTGATGAATTCGGACTTCGGCAACTACGGCGAGGAGAGTAAACAGTGGAGCGGCGAAGATGTGAAAGGATTCATAAAAATACTGGCTAATCCTATGAAAATTTATAAACAGGTAAACAAAAAGCTATGATCAAATGCGGAATTATTGGCGGAACAGGTTATGTTGCAGGCGAGCTGTTGCGGTGTCTCGTGCATCATCCCGGGGCAGAAATTGATTTTGTGTATAGCCGTTCGCAACCGGGGAAAGTTGTGTCCGGGATACACCAGGACATGTTTTTCAATAACGAACTGGTGTTTACCGACCAAATCAATCCCAATGTGGATGTGTTGTTCCTATGCCTTGGGCACGGAAACTCCGGAAAGTTTCTGTCGGAAAACAGCTTCGCAACACACACCAGAATCATTGACCTGAGCAACGATTTTCGTATGCAGGCCAATGCACAGTTCGAAGGCAAAAACTTTGTGTATGGCTTGGTGGAACTCAACAAAGAGAAAATCCAACAAGCCGAAAACATTGCCAATCCCGGCTGTTTTGCAACGGCCATCCAACTGGCCCTTTTGCCTTTGGCGAAAGAACATTTACTGAATGACGATGTTCATATTCATGCCATTACAGGCTCCACAGGTGCCGGACAATCGCTGACGGAAACCGCCCACTTTAGCTGGCGAAACAACAACCTCTCCATTTACAAGGCTTTTGCTCATCAACATTTGGGCGAGATTACCGAAAATGTAAAAGCCCTGCAAAATAATTTTGACCATTCCCTGAATTTTTTGCCTTTAAGAGGTGATTTTACCAGGGGTATTTTTGCCAGCATGTACACCCGCTGTAACCTGCCGGAAGAGGCATTGGTAACAATGTTTGAAGAATATTACAAGGATGCTGCTTTTACATACCTCAGCAAAAATGCCATTCACCTGAAGCAGGTGGTAAATAGCAACTATTGCCTGTTGCAGGTGCAAAAGATTGACGGCAAAGTACTGGTTACCTCCATTATCGATAATCTGCTTAAAGGTGCTGCAGGACAGGCCATTCAGAATATGAACCTGATGTTCGGACTGGAAGAATCCGCAGGGTTGAACCTTAAAGCCAATTACCTCTAGACATGAAACTATTTGACGTATATCCAAGATTTGACATCACCCTCACCAAAGCAAAAGGGGTGTATGTTTATGATGAAAACGACCAGGAGTACCTTGACCTGTACGGCGGACACGGTGTGATTTCCATCGGACACAGCCACCCGGATTATGTGAGCAAAATAACCGGCCAGTTGAACAAGATTGGTTTCTACTCCAATTCGGTAAATATGCCCATGCAGGAAGAACTTGCGCAGAAACTGGCACACCAAAGTGGTTACCCGGAACATCACCTGTTTTTGTGTAACAGCGGTGCCGAAGCTAATGAGAATGCCATCAAACTGGCATCCTTTTACACGGGCAAAAAGAAAGTGGTTGCCTTTAAGAACAGCTTTCATGGTCGAACTGCAGCGGCCTTGAATGTAACCGACAACCCGAAGCTATCGGCATCGGTCAACCGGCACAATTTTCCTGTGAAATTTATCGAACTGAACAACAGAGGACAGCTCGAAAAAGCACTACGAAATAAGGATGTATGTGCGGTGATTGTGGAAGGTATCCAGGGTGTTGGCGGCCTGGACATGCCCTCGGTGGAATACCTGGAATTTCTGGCACAACAGTGTAAGGCAAACGGAGCGCTGCTTATCCTCGACGAAATTCAAAGCGGATACGGAAGAAGCGGGAAATTTTTTGCACATCAATACGCCAATATTGAAGCCGATATTGTTACCCTTGCCAAAGGCATGGGTAATGGTTTCCCGGTAGCCGGATTGCTGATTCATCCGGACATAAAAGCCACTTACGGTATGCTGGGAACCACCTTCGGAGGAAGTTACCTTGCCTGCGCTGCCGCTACTGCCGTACTCGACACACTGAAAAATGAGAAGCTGTTGCAAAATGTACAGCAGGTGAGTAAAAAAATAGTAGCTGACTTACAGGAAATACCGCAGATAAAACACATTAAGGGAAGAGGTTTGATGTTGGGCGTTGAATTGAATTTCCCTGTAAAAGAGCTCCGGACCAAACTTCTGTACAATTACCATATCTTCACAGGTTCGTCGGCTAATCCCAACTTACTAAGGATACTGCCACCCCTTTGTATTACCGCCGAACAAATCAAACCGTTTGCAAATACTTTAAAGAAATTACTATAAAATGAAAGCTAAACTGCGTGTCATAAAAATTGGAGGCAATGTAATTGACGATGCCGTGAAACTGGATGCTTTCCTTGGTGATTTTGCACAACTGGAAGGCTTAAAAATACTGGTTCACGGTGGTGGAAAGCTCGCTACGCAGGTGAGTAAGAAACTTGGTATCGACCCGCAAATGGTGGAGGGACGAAGAATAACTTCCGGCAAAGACCTTGAAATTGTCATCATGGTATATGCCGGGCTCATCAATAAGACCATCACCGGCAAATTACAAGCCCGCGGATGCAATGCAATGGGTCTGTCAGGTGCCGACGCTAACACTATTTTGGCAAAAAAACGACCTGTACACCCCATCGACTTCGGATGGGTGGGTGATGTAAAAGCCGTCAACGAAACGGCCATACACACCTTTTTGCAGCAACAAATTACACCTGTTTTCTGCTCGCTAACGCACGATGGAAAAGGGAACCTCCTCAACACCAATGCCGATACCATTGCCGCAGAGTTGGCCATTGGCATGAGCCGGCTATACGAAACCGAGCTGATTTACTGCTTCGAAAAAAAAGGTGTACTGGCAAATGTGGCAGACGAAAACTCAGTAATCACACATATCGATTCGGCAAAATACCATGAACTGAAACAGCAAAAGGTGATTGCCGAGGGTATGTTGCCGAAAATGGAAAACTGCTTTCACGCCTTAAAAAACAAGGTCTCCAAAGTAGTCATCGGCAATACGGATGTAATCAAAAACAACAGCGAACACTTTACCACATTAACTTTGTAAAATAATGGAAGAGAAAAAACACTATTATAAAGCCATTGAATTGCTAAAGGCCATGGTACAAATACCTTCCTTTTCAGGAGAAGAGGACCAAACAGCCGAACTGATAGCCGGTTGGTTTGAGACTTTTGGCATTCCGGTAAAACGAAGCAACAACAATATCTGGGTAACCAACAAGTATTTTAATGATGCTAAGCCCAGTATTCTCTTAAACTCGCACCACGACACGGTGAAACCCAACAAGGCTTACACCAACGATCCGTTTGAACCCGAGGTAATAAATGGCAAACTTTTTGGGCTTGGCAGCAACGATGCCGGAGGTTGCCTCGTGTCGCTTATGGCTTTATTCGTCCATTTTTTCGAACGCAACGATTTGAACTACAATCTTATCTTTGCAGCTACAGGTGAAGAAGAAAGCTCCGGCCCGAACGGGCTGAACAGTTTATTGAAAAAGTTCCCGCCAATAGCGTTTTCCATTGTAGGGGAACCCACCGGAATGCACATGGCCATAGCAGAAAAAGGTTTGCTGGTAATTGATGCCTATGCACCCGGTAAACCGGGCCATGCAGCCCACGCCAACACCGACAACGCCATTTACAATGCGATGGACGATATCCATTGGATAAGAAATTACGAGTTCCCTAAAGTATCGAAAAGACTGGGCAAGGTAAAAATGACTGTAACTCAGATAGATGCAGGAGAACAGCACAACGTAGTACCGGCAAGTTGCCATTTTGTTATTGATGTGAGGGTGAACGATTATTATACCAACCGTGAGGTTTTCGACCTCATCGATGCCCACACCAAAAGCAAACTAACGGCACGGTCGTTCCGGTTAAATTCATCTGCCATCGATGTGAACCATCCCATTGTGCAGGCAGGGATAAAAATCGGAAGGAAAACTTACGGCTCTCCGACATTGTCGGACCAGTCGGTGCTTAGCTGCCTGTCACTGAAAATGGGACCAGGCGATTCCAAACGCTCACACCAGGCCGACGAGTTCATTTACCTGAATGAAATTGAAGAAGGAATTGACCTCTATATCAAATTATTTAACGAATTCTTTAAAAACAACGAACAATGAAACTATGGGACAAAGGTTACAGTACCGATAATATTGTAGAACGGTTTACCGTAGGCGACGACCGCCAACTGGATATGAAACTTGCCAAATATGATGTGCAGGTAAACATGGCTCATGCCAAAATGTTATATAAAATTGGCATTCTTACCGAAAAAGAACTGAAAGATATTATGAGCGCTTTGGACGAAATTGCCGTAACCATTGAAAACGGTACTTTTATCATTGAAGAATCGTTTGAGGATGTACACAGCAAAATAGAATTCGAGCTGGTGCAAAAGATTGGTAATGCAGGAAAGAAAATACATACCGCACGCTCGCGCAACGACCAGGTGCTGGCCGATCTGCATCTCTACGCCAAGGAAGAGATACAAAACATTAAAGTATTCATAAAGGAGCTGTTCAACACCTTTATCGAACTGGCCGAACAGCACAAGGAGGTGCTGATGCCCGGCTACACACATTTACAGATAGCCATGCCCTCTTCCTTCGGACTCTGGTTCGGAGCCTATGCAGAAAGTCTCGTTGACGATTTGATTTTGCTGAATGCTGCTTACAAAATTGCCGACCAGAACCCATTGGGTTCGGCTGCAGGTTACGGAACCTCCTTCCCTATCGACCGCAGCATGACAACCGAGTTGCTGGGCTTTTCCACCATGAAATATAACGTGGTGGCAGCACAGATGAGCCGGGGAAAACTCGAAAAATCAATATCCTTTGCCCTGGCTTCGGTAGCCGGAACCCTGTCAAAATTCTCGGCTGATGTGTGCCTCTACATGAGCCGGAACTTCGGTTTTATCAACTTCCCGAAAGAGCTTACCACCGGTTCCAGCATCATGCCGCACAAGCAAAACCCGGATGTATTTGAATTGATACGCGCCAAGAGCAACAAAATACAGAACCTCCCCGTTGAAATAAGCCTTATCACCAACAATCTTACCAGCGGTTACCACCGTGATTTCCAGTTGCTGAAGGGAAGCCTGATGGAGGCTGTGGATGTGCTGAAAGACAACCTCGAAGTGTGCAACTTCATGCTGCAGCACATTCAGGTAACTGAACATATTCTTGACAACCCGATTTACGATTACCTCTACAGTGTGGAAGAGGTGAACAAGCTGGTAATGAACGGTATGGCCTTTCGTGATGCATATAAAAAACTCGGTAAGGATATCCTTGAGGGCAACTTCAAACCGGAGAAAAAAGTCCACCATACTCACGAAGGCAGTATTGGCAATTTGTGCCTGGATGAAATCAGAAATAAATTTGAGCGTAATTTCGGGTAAACCGGAAAGAACTTATCCCTTGTAAATTAGCAAACTCAATTTAGGGTTTATTATGAAATAACGTATCTGGAATCGGCGAAGTAATTTTGTGCTTTTTCAAGACGCAAAAGTTGCGAATAGCCACAGTTTATTTAAAACTTTTGCAACGAAGAAAAAGGGCAAAAGAACGAGTCGAAACGGATAGGTTATTTCATAACAATCCCTTAGTCCCCACTTTCTCCAAAATCCCGGCTAAATATTATTTTGAGGTGCTAATTTTATTATTTAACTTTGTAAAATCCGCTGA
>CAZRAW010000091.1:0-9068 GCA_964598065.1 uncultured Lentimicrobiaceae bacterium | reverse complement strand
CGACTTCTCTCAGGTTAATCATTATTGTTCTACCCACTCACTTTTATAAAGAACCTGTTTTTTACTCCGAAAAAGTATAATCAATAGGTAAACCCACCTCTCAAACAAGAGGTTTTATACTTAGGATGTTAATGTCCGGCAATTAAATTTCAACTATTTTCCCGCAAAAAGTTACCTTGTTTGCAAAAAAAGCACTTATTTTGTCCTGCCTTAAAGCAAAGGCGATTTTATTTTAATGCCATGAAAAAACATATTCTTTCCGGAATAGTTATCATCCTGATTTCCACACTGTTTCTTTTTTCGTGCTCCCAAAAAAAAGAAATTCAACCCTTTCACCTGAAAGGAGAAGCACAGGGGACTTATTACAATATGGTCTATTACGATTCGCTGAACCGCGACTTACATCCACAGGTCGATTCCATTCTTAATGCATTTGACCGGTCAGTTTCTTTGTGGCTTCCCAATTCCATTTTGTCGCGTGTAAACCGTAATGATACAAGTGTGGTGTTAGACGATCATTTTATAGGCAACTTCATCTATTCACAACAAGTGAGTAAAGCTACCGATGGGGCTTTTGACATGACCGTAGGCCCGCTGGTGGAAGTGTGGGGTTTTGGCTTTGAAAGTCGCGAAGAAGTAGGGAAACATCTTGTGGACAGTCTTTTGCCATTGGTGGGTTATCAAAAAATCAAGCTGGTAAACGGAAAAGTTATCAAAGCCAACCCCGGAATGCAAATTGATTTCAATGGCATTGCTCAGGGTTATTCAGACGATGTGGTCGGACGCTTTTTCGACAGCCTCGGCATCCACAACTACCTGATCGACATTGGCGGCGAAGTGAAAGGCAAAGGACAAAAACCCGATGGCTCCTCCTGGCGTGTGGGTATTGAGAAACCTGCTGCCGACAAGGACTCGCCCCGGATACTGAAAGCCGTCATTGCACTCAAAAACATGTCAGTAGCCACATCCGGAAGTTACAGGAAATATTACGTGGAAAACGGCATGCGCTATTCGCACACCATCGATCCCAAAACCGGATATCCGGTACAACATTCGCTGCTGAGCGTTTCCGTCCTTACAAAAAACACCGCCCTGGCCGATGCTTATGCCACCGCTTTCATGGTAATGGGTTATAAAAAATCGCGTGCCTTTGTGGAAAGTCATCCCGGTTTGGAAGCATTTTTTATCTGGTCAGCCAAAGATAAAAGTTTTAAAAATTACGCCACCCCCGGTTTTAAAAAGCTGATTATCGAACAATTCAATTAGTTTTGGTATTGGGGACGGAAATAATTATTATTTTTGAATGTAGAATATTAATCTAAAGATAAACCTATGAAACAAGGAATAATCATTTTTACTTTGCTGCTTAGTGGATTTATACTCAAGGCCCAGGACACTTACAAAACAGACCTCGTCATTGCCAAAGATCTTGTAAGCCATGATATTTACACGGTGAAAGATGCCCTTACCAATTTGGGACTGACTTTCCAGATGATTAAAGAAAGATCCCATAAAGCATCCGCATTTATTGAAGGAAGCAAAAACAATATGAAAAAATGGGAGTTTGAAATGAAACGAGGTAGTGCCAAAGGGACGAAGAGAATCACCAATATTCTTGTAACTTACGATATGGACAACGGTGGCGACTTTTACGACATGAAACGTTATGGTGAACCGGAGAAAAAAATGAAAATCAACGGAAGAAAGGTAAAATTTAAACTTTCTCAGGGAAGAAAGGTCAGCACATTAGAAGTGTCGGTCAAATAATTCCGGGTTTTTTTTATTCAAACATGTCCAGCGTTTTATCACCTTCATTGTCGTCAAATATATCGAGTTGATTTGATGTGGCATAATATTTTCGCGGAACCTCTTCCGAGAAATTATCGGTATAATATCTTATACTCTTTTTGATAAGCTTGACAGGCGTGGTTTTCCGTGCCTGGCAATAATTCTTTAACGACTTCATTTGCTTTGCCGAAAGCTTGAAACTTACTACTTTAAATTTATGTTTTTTTCTGCGCAATTTTCCCATAGCTGTTTCGGTTTTTTAACCCGGCTAAAGATAGGTAGAAATATTTAATTGCCGTTAAGATGTTGAAAATTGGGCTTAATGGACAAAATAGTTGGTCAAAATCTCTATAACCCTTTATTTATATAGTTTTGGAGCAAATGAAAAGTTATGAATAAAAAAACATTTATTGTGGGAGTTCAATTACTACGAAATTATGGAATAAGAAACGGTAAATAATGTTACCAATGTCATGCTTTTAATAAGTATTTCCATGGTGGTTCAGCCATAGATTCTGTTATATTATGAGAAGCTTACCATACTGGAAAACAGACCTATTTGCAGTCAGCAATGAAGTAAATCTTCTAAGCGAACTATCCAACGTAAGATCGATTTGTACCAAGTATGTATACTGGAGAAACATCCAAGAAAAGTGATTGTGTTAATGGACACTGCTTACTGGGGATCTAACTTTGGAGTAATGCTTTTTAAAGACGTAATTACGAAAGACAGCCCACTGAAGTACTACGAAATGCCAAGTATAGACAAGGCATAAAAGAGCTAAAAGAACAAGGATTTATTGTTAAAGCTATTGTTTGTGATTGGCGCAGAGGATTGGTAAATTCCTTTGAGGAGATTCCGGTTCAGATGTGTCAGTTTCATCAAGCTGCAGTAGTGAGGAGATATATAACAAAAAAACCCAAGATGCCTGCTGCCATTGAATTAAAGGAAATTACCGCTCTTATGAAGCAGACGGACAGAGAGTCATTTGAAGGAGTATTAAATGAATGGCATTCTAAATGGAAAAACTTTCTAAACGAGAGGACAATAAATGAAAGAACTGGCAAAAGGTTTTATACTCACAAAAGGTTAAAAAGTGCTTACAGAAGTTTAAAATCCAATCTTAAATGGTTGTTTACATGGCATGATAATACTGACTTGGGTATTCCATATACAACCAGTTCTATTATTGAGAGGCATTTTGTAGATAGATTTAAGGAATAAACTCCGAAGTCATAATGGCTTATCATTCGAAAGAAAAAGGAAATTTATTGATGATTTTTTGAAGGCATAAAGACTCCTAAAAAAGAAATTTTCTTATCAACGCTTGTGGAAAATTATTGAAAAATACCAACCATTTTGTCTATTATACCGATAACTTCACTACTTTTGTTCAACAATTTTTTTTAAAAAGATGATGTTTAGGGTTTGTGACGAAATAATGTGACGGGAATCGACGAAGTAATCTTGCGGGTTATCAAAGCGCAAAGGTTGTGAATAGCCCCTGTTTACCCCGTGAAATAGCAAAGCTAATATTTCACAGGGTGAATTTAAAACTTTTGCAACGAAGGAAAAGCGTAAAAGGACAAGCCGAAACCGTTAAGTTATTTCGTTACAATCCATTAGATCGACATTCGATATTTCTGTATCATTCTTTCTTTTTACCAATTTTCTTTCAAAACTTCAATTAAAAATTTCATGGAGTTCGAAACATTAAATACAGATTTTAAAATTCCCGTTTTGGGACTTGGAACTTGGGGAATTGGAGGTTCTCTGAAAGCAGATTCCACACAAGACGAAACTTCAATTCATTCCATTAAAAATGCTATTGAACTGGGTTATACTCATATTGATACCGCCGAATTATATGGTGCAGGACATACTGAAGAATTGATTGGCAAAGCCATTAGGAATTTTGACCGGTCATTAATAGTAATTACAGACAAAGTTTTTAAGACCCACTTGAAATATGATGATGTTATTTTTTCTTGCAAAAAAAGTTTAGAAAAATTACAAACGGATTACATTGATATTTACTTAATTCATGCTCCAAATCCTGAAATTCCCGTAGTGGATACAATGAATGCTCTGGATTCTTTAATTGAGGAAAAACTTATTAAATATATTGGAGTTAGTAATTTTTCGGTTGAACAAATGAAAGAAGCTCAAAAATATTCAAAGAATAAAATTATTGTTAATCAAATACCCTATAATCTTGCGACCAGAAATAACGATCATAGAGGGCATTGTATTAAAATGGAATCCGAGATAATTCCTTTTTGCCAGAAAAACGAAATACTCGTAATGGCTTATAGACCTATTGAAAGAGGCTTTTTATTAAAACCAAATGTAATTCTTGATCAGTTGGCAATAAAATATAATAAAACAATAGCGCAAATTGCTATCAATTGGTTGATTTCAAAGAAAAATATTATTTCGATTTCCAAAGCGATAAGAACTCAGCATCTACAAGAGAATTTAGGTGCTATCGGATGGAACCTAAGCTATGAGGATAGTAAGCTTCTTGATAAAACTCAATTTGAAAGCCCATGTTCCACATGATAGTTTTTGGAAGTAGTTTTGTGTAATTATTAATGAGACCGGTCTAAAAAGGTACTGATAAGGTAAAAATGAAAATCAGCATTTACCCCTTCCCTAAATGGAACACTGGTTTTCAGCCACTTCCCCTTTTGGAGGATAAAGGGGGGTAACGTGGCTGAAATCAAAATCGTACCTTTTTAGGCCATACTCATTAATAGAAATTCAATTAGCAAAAAACAGCCTACTTTTTGTCCATTATACCGATATCTGTTAAAGATGATACCAGTATTCGAACTTCTGAAACTGATTTAGCCTCGAGTGCATTTTTGGAAATATTTTTCACAAGTGAATAATCTAAACTACGTATTAGAGATTTGATATCCGGGATAGACGGACTATTCATGCTAAGTTCATCAACGCCCAGACCTATAAGAATCGGAACTACTGCGGGATCTCCCCCGGCTTCGCCACAAACACTAACCCGTTTACCATAAAAATGAGCTGACTCAACAACCCGATAAATTAGTTCCAAGATTGCAGGATGAAGAGGATCAGCCAATTTAACTAAATTGGAATTTCCTCGTTCAGCAGCCATAGTATATTGAATAAGATCATTCGTACCTATAGAAAAAAAATCTACTTCTGGAGCAAGTTTTTTTGCACAAATTGCCGCCGCGGGGATTTCTACCATAATTCCTGTATCAATATGTGTTTCTATATCCTGATATCCTCTCTGTATTACTTCATCACATGCCTCGGATAATAAAGCCTTTGCACTTCTAAATTCATCCAAGGTTGCTATCATGGGAAACATTACTTTGATTGGGAAGAGGGATGCCGCACGAACAATTGCTCTTAGTTGAACTTTAAAAAACCCTGGCCGTGCAAGGCACATACGGATGGCACGGCTGCCAAGGAAAGGGTTTGCTTCACTTTCGAGATTAAGGTAGGGAATGGGTTTATCGCCACCAATGTCAAGAGTACGGATAATAACAGGCTTACCATTCATGACTTTTGCAGTATCGCAGTACACATTAAACTGTTCTTCTTCATCGGGAGCAGTTTGTCGGTTAAGAAAAAGGAATTCTGTACGAAAAAGGCCAATCCCTTCAGCTCCTTCATTAATTGCATGGGGGGTTTCAGCCGATGAACCAATGTTCGCATATACATCAATTTTCTTACCATCAATGGTTATTGCTGCTTTGGTACTAACAGCCCGAACTTTTGCTTCCTTTTTTTTAAGAACCTCTATTTTATCGGTGTACAACTTTATAGTTTTAGCATCAGGTTTAGAAATAACCTGTCCAATTTCCGCATCAACTATTAATATATCACCTTCTTTAACATTAAGAATTGGTTCCCCGATTCCTACAACAGCTGGAATACCAAGAGATTTAGCAAGGATAGAACTATGCGACGTTGACCCACCAGCCGCTGTGCATATTGCATTTACTATGGAAGGTTCAAGACTGGCGGTATCTGCTGGCGTAAGATCATGAGCGATAAGAATTCCGGGGGAACTAAACGATGGAGCAACATTTGATGAACCAATGAAATTTAGAATTACCTGCCTGCCAACATCAAGGATATCATCCACTCTGGCACGGAGATATTCATCATCAAGCGAGCGATATTTCTGAGCCATTTGCTGAACTATACGATTCCATGCATCTGCTCCATTACATTTTTCTTCAAAGATTAAATGCTTAGCGGGAAGTAGTAATGCCTCATCATTAAGAAAAAGAAGGTGTGCATCAAAAATTTCAGATGTGGTAATGTTTGTCCGAATAGCCGTTTTTTCACGTATAGCATTAATCTCTTTTCGCGTTTTTACAATCGCATTTTGCAGTTTAATCCATTCATTTTGAGAATCTGTAGTTTTATTTTTTGGAATTTTTACGTTAAATGAATGAAAATGTCGGGCAGGACCAATGGCAAATCCCCGGGAACCGGAAACACCAATAAATTTAGAACCAGATAAAGAAGAATTCGTAACCGACAATGATATTACAGAATTTTTAGTTTCGGTATCATTTTTTTTATCTATTTTATCACCTTTATCACCAAAATTTTCTTCAGCAAGAGTATGATACGCATCTAACACAACATCTGCCTGAGAACCGAGAGCACTTATTTCTATAGTATCTCCATGACTCACTCCTAAAGTGGCAACAGAATTAATACTTTTAGCAGTTACAGGCCCTTTTCCCTTGGATAAATTTCGTACACTAATCTTTGTATCGGGAAAGCGTCCTGCAACCTGTACAAACCGAGCTGCCGGGCGTGCATGTAAACCTAAAGGATTTGTTATGGTGATACGAAGAATGTGTGCTTCAGTATCCTCATCGGTTACCATATTTGTGACTGTATCTGTTTTAGGATTTAGATGGTCTATTTTTGGATTCAAAGCTTGCTTAGCTTCCTTCACGATCTGCTCCAGAGAACTTCCAATACGTGCCTGAACAGCTGCAGATACTGCACCTTCTACCAACGGGCCTGAGCATAATGCAATGTGAGTTCTTTTATCAGCAGGAAGCATTTCTATGGCCATTTCTGTACTCATAACTGCGCTGCCCAAATCCATTAACACAATAACGCCATCTTCAGAATAGACCTTTTCAATAGCCTGAGCAATAAAATTTGCATCTGTCCCTATCGGATGGTCGGGCAAATCCATTCCGCCTGCTGCTGATAATTTTACTTCCCGGCCAGCCATTTCCCGAGCTAATTCCAGCACACCTGAGGCTAACTTAAAACTATGTGATACAATAACAATTCCTACCATGTAATTTCTCTTTTTTTAATATTTATATCCAACATTTAGCAGCGGCTCTAATAAGAAAAAATGATGATGTTGCACCGGGATCTTGATGACCAGCACTACGCTCCCCGAGGTAGCTCGCTCTTCCTTTGCGGGCAACAAGGGGAATTGTAGCAAGCATCCCTTGCTCTGCAGCCTGAGATGAAAGCTTTAAAGCAGTGCTTATGTTCAATCCTTTCTCCTGAGATATCTTAAAAGACTGCAAGGCAGGGGTCAAACTATCAATCATAGTTTTATCGCCTAAATTAGCTTTACCACGCATAACGATTCCTTCAACTCCTGCCTGAAATGCCGAAACCCAATCCTCAAGAGCCAATTCAAATTTCCCCTGAGTACGTGTAGCCATTTGCAAAAAAAAGGTACCGTACAAAGGGCCACTTGCTCCACCTACTGTTGATATCAAAGTCATAGCTATAGTCTTGAAAATAGTACCAATATCTTTATCTGCTAAGTCTGGAAGCTTTGCTGCAACTGCTTTGAACCCTCTGTCCATATTGATTCCATGATCACCATCCCCGATATCGGAATCCAATTTAGTGAGATACTCTTTATCATCAGCAATTACGACTGTGTAAGCTTGGATCCAATCAAGAATGTTATTATTTCTTATAATTTGCATAAAATTTTATTATTTAGTAATAATTAAACCTAAACCCGTAAGTTATTTCGTAATCAAGTGCAGAAATACGTGCCAAAATTGGCAAGTGAAATACTGCATGATACTATATTTAACTTACGGATTTTAAGTTACTATCAATTCTTACCTTTTAGACACCCCATCGTAGTCCTGATGTATTAACCGGGGCATCCCATAATTTTATTAATTCGTCATCCATTTTTACTAATGTGATAGAACACCCAGCCATATCCAATGAAGTGATATAGGAACCTACAAGATTTCGTACGATTTTAATTCCTTTTTTTAAACAAATTTTGTTCAATTCATTGTAAATAATATATAACTCTATTAATGGTGTTCCACCCATCCCATTGACGAAAGCAAGTATTGAGTCTCCCGATTTAAAAGGTAAATCCTCAATAATAGGAGTAGCAAGCATTTGGGTAATCTCCGCTGCAGTTTTAATCTTCATACGAGAGCGTCCCGGCTCACCGTGAATTCCTATGCCAATTTCCATTTCATCATTGGGTAGATCAAAAGTAGGTTTTCCTGCTGCAGGGACGGTACAGGAGGTTAAAGCCATTCCCATACTACGCCCATTGTTATTGACTTTTCGACAGATGTCAGCTACTTCTTTGAGAGAACGACTTTGTTCTGCCGCTGCTCCAGCAATTTTTTCAGCTATAACAGTAACTCCAACTCCTCTACGTCCTGCTGTATAAAGACTATCTTTTACCGCAACATCATCATTGGTTACTACTGACTCAACTTCTATACCTTCTGCACGAGCCAGGTCAGCAGCCATTTCGAAATTAAGGACATCTCCGGTATAATTTTTCACAATATGCAGAACCCCCGCGCCTCCGTTTACAGCCATAGTCGCAGCCTGCATCTGATCGGGTGTGGGCGAGGTAAACACCTCACCTGGGCAGGCGGCATCAAGCATACCCATGCCTACAAATCCTCCATGCAACGGCTCGTGCCCTGAACCTCCACCGGATACTATTCCAACTTTTCCCTTTTTGGGAGCATCGACCCTGGTAATAAAATATGGGTCATAGGAAACTTTGATGAGATTTGCATGCGCAACAGCTATACCTTGAAGAGACTCTTTGAGTATGTCCTCTGGTTTATTAATAAGTTTTTTCATGTTATAAATATTTAAAAAGAAATTATTTAAAATTGATATTATAAAAAGTTAATAGCAAATATATTGCTTTTTCAAAAGTAATGTAAAGGTATAAAGGTAATAAATTTTATTTATCAAAGCCCTGTTTAAATTACTTATAAACAAGGGC
>CAZRAW010000090.1:0-9310 GCA_964598065.1 uncultured Lentimicrobiaceae bacterium | reverse complement strand
CAATGATTTCATACTTTTGCTGTTGTTAGTTAAAACAAAAGGGAACGAATTTTCAATTTATTCAAATTTTACCTGTTTATGATTAGGAGGATATTATCGTATAGGAAAATTACAACAACCTGTATTTTTAAATATATTTTGATTGTCCTTCTTTTCCTTTCGTGGCAAAATATCTTTTCACAGCAAATGGTGGGTCTCGGTTTTGATAATTACAACGGTTCTGCCGGGGCCATGCTCAATCCTGCTTTTCTGACCAACTCAAAAGTCTATCTTGATGTCAATCTGATGACTACAGATATCTTTACGGAAAATAACATAGGATATATTGATAAAGACAGTACCGGCTTCTGGGATTTGGTGCGCATGGCCGAAAATGGCACTTCCGGAAATGCGGATATTCATTTAGTCGCATACAAAAACCACGACGCAAAGAATTTTGCCATCATATCCAGGGTTCAGGGGCCTTCCGTCATGGTACAGAAAGGCAGGCAGGCATTTGCAGTGGGCGTCTCGACACGTTCTGTCAGCACGGGCGTAAACATCCCCTATCAAATTGCTGCATCCCATGGCAGGCTTTCCGACCCTTTACTATTGCACAAGAGTTTCGATGATTATAACTTTAGCATCTCCTCCTTAAGCTGGGCAGAAATCAACCTCAACTATGCCTACGACCTCATTGACCGCGGGAACACAAAATTTTCCCTCGGCGTTGGAGTGAATTTCCTGTTCGGTGTGGCAGGAGCGTACGTTGCCACCAGAAATCTGAAATTTTCCGTGCCGGATTCCAGAAGACTTGATATCCAAAATTATAATGGAGACGTTGGGTTTGCACTGCCCGTAAATTACAACAATTATAACAAATCGAATTTTAACCCTGTTTTTAAAGGACACGGTTTGGGACTTGATGTGGGATTTCTATATACCCGTCTCAAAACTTTCACCGATCCGGGCGAAAAGAGGCTTTGTGCAAAACCGTATGCCGATTATGTTTACAAATTTGGTGTTTCCATCATGGATATTGGCGGAATCAGGTTTAAGAACTATACACAGACACACCGGTTTGACAATCGCCCGGCTAACTGGCAGGAATTTGATACCGTACAAAATTCAAGTATTAACAGCACCATACGAATGTTAAGCGATGTATTTTATGGTAATCTGAATGCTTCGCTAAAGGATACCACCATGTATATGAGTCTGCCCACCACGCTCAGCATTCAGTATGATTATCACTTTGAAAATAACTTCTATTTGGGAGCCTACTTTTTGCAGCCCTTACGCTTCCGGCTGAAGTCGGTCAGGCAGCCGCCGCTATTGGCGCTTATTCCGCGTTATGAAACAAGAATATTTGGAGTCAGCCTTCCCGTTACGGTTTACAATTATGAGAAAATCAGGGTGGGAGCTACTTTGCGGTTTTATTCTATAACTGTCGGGACAGAAAGACTGGGGACTTTTTTGGGTATTGGCAACCTTACCGGAATGGACTTTTTTTTCTCGGTACGTTTCAACCTGGAAAAGGGCAGCTGTATGAGTTATAAAAAAGGGGCATGCTCCAATGCAACTTCCGGAAAGAGATAAGTTACATTGGAATATGCTACGCAGGAAAACTTAAACTATTTGGGGATGCTTTTCCCCATACGCACTTGGTTTTCCCAAAGGAAAAACGTCTCACGCAGGCGAGTCAGTATTTTTAATTCAGCTTCCTCAAATCCTTTTTCCTGCAGCACGGCCAGGTCTTCATCAGAAACAGGAAAAAGAGAATGCGCCCGAATAAATGCTGTTAAAGGCAGAAGATTTTTACCATCTCCGGAATAATTCTTTTTTAAAAACTGAAGAATTCGCAACCCATCGACTTTGCTTATGCAAGCCCGGACAAAATTCCGGCGGTCTTTATAATTATCCCGCAAAGGGCCCCAAACATTTTCCGTTTTGAAAGTCTCTTTTAGAAAATCGTCCATGGGTGTAGAAATATCATGTTCAAAAAGCCGGGGAAACAGTAGAAAAGTCTCCGCAACAAGATCAAAAAGTCCGGAAGAAAAAAACGGATAAGAATCCCAGTTGCCGGCACGTCCTTTTATTAATGCCGGGCCGGTACCGAAATTTACACGTGCCGAAAAGCGGGAAGAAGGGTAAGCTGTTGTCGGAGCAAAATAACCGATGGTACCGCTTTTTACCAATTTTTGCAGAAAATAAAAGTCTTCGCCGCTTAAAACCGGAGTGAGCCCTCCTACCCTGCAATACGCCCAAACCGGAAAGGCCATGGCCGACCCCAGCGCTGTAAAACGATAAGGATTACCGATACGTATCATGTTCAAAGCATAATAATGCATATATATTTCATAACGAATCATCAGTCGGTTATTCTCTTCATTTTTGGTCTGTACATGAAAATAGGGTAAAGTGAGTCCGAGATGATCCGGGTGTTTCCGGAAATACTCAGCAATAACGACAAGATAATCAGGTGGATAATCGGTATCCGCATCCATGCTGACAATAATATCGCGGTCGTTGGCATCAGCGGCAATCGTATCCATAATTGTCTTTCGGGCACGCCCCACGCCTCCTTTTTTGGGTTGCCAGCCACTGCCCGGCAAACTTTTATCGAGAATATTTACAGGAAATTTTTGCGGTTGCCTCAACAAAGCCAAACTTTTGCGATTATCCTCACATTGTACTCTCTTGGCAGGATCCAGCCACCAATTATCATACTGGTTAACACACGCAGTTAGATCAAAATCGCGGTATTTCTGACGATCTAATGACTGCAGAAACCGGGGAAGTTGAAATGATTCGTTCAGTACCGGAAGAGCAATATGGATGTGTGAATGTTTCATCTTCGTCAAATCTACCCTTTCCAACAACACCCGATTCTGGCGATTGCCACGAACATCCTGTTCGGTGGAACAGACAAGTTACACTCCCGTTCCGGATATTGCCCCCGACTTAGCACAGACGAGTGGCAAGAGCCACCGGAAGTCTATCTAAAAACTACCGAAACCTCAGCACAAGAGGCATTAAGGGTAAAAAATTATTTAGTGTCCGTCCATAAGCAGGAGCAATGGAATATCGAATAATGATTAATCTCATTTGGCCGATATAAGCCGATTTTAGATTTTGGATTTTCAGCCACTTCGTAAATCATTAATCGGTTATTCTTTATTCTTAATTTATGCTTACCATATATATGGACACACACTATTCAGGCTGTAAACGGTATAATTACCTGTGCTGTTCCACCCATTTTCCGTTTTTGGATTCTCCCAAGACAATGACATCTTTAGTTTTAGAATAGTCTTTTATAGCTTTCAGCATCTCTTCTTTGCTATTCCTGACAATTTTAATCCCGGTTTTGGAACCTTTATTTCTCACTTCTATATAAAACCCATCCCTTAATTTTTTCGGTCTAGTTGGCGGTCTTCCCATGTATAATTATTTTCATTAATTAAATGAAATGCTACTTAATTACAGTAGCATTTTTTTGATTCTCAACAAACATACAAAATATTGTTCAATATTTAGCATATAAAAATTACATGTTTTAAAAAAATTTACCAACAGGACAATACAGGCCAATATTAGATGAAAGTAAAAGTCTGATAAAGAGTAAAGAAGGGCTAAAGTAAGGTATGAAACCCGGGGAAAGGAAGACTTTTATACTTTTGCATACCGGTTTTATACGAAATGCATTATGAGCAAGAGTAAAAGAAGGATATTTTTTTTCATTTTTGGCTTTACATTACTTTTCTCGCCGGCATCTCTATTGTCTCAGCAGCTTTTGCAGGCGAATCGTTTACAGCAACTGATTTTATCCGGTAGTCAAATGTTTCCCTCATGGTCGGAAGATGGCGAGATGGTATTTCAGTCCGGGGAAAAAGGAAGAGAAAATATATTCCTGTATAATCCGGTAAAAGACACGGTTGTTGCGCTGACAACAGACTCATCAGGCGAACAACATCCGGTTTGGGTTCCGGGTAAGGAGGCCGTTGTTTACGATGCCAATCACGGCGATGGCATCCGTCTCTATTATCTGAGTTTGAAAACTGGGAAAGAGCACAGCCTCATCCCCCGGAAAATTGCCTGCCGGGAAGCCTCTTTTACCCCATCGCGACATCTTGTAGTCTTTTCGGGGTTTGATGACCGTAGCCAAAAATGGCAAATCTTCAGTTATGACTTCGTTTACGACAATCTCAACCAGCTTACCAATGGAAACAATGATTGCAGTTTCCCGGTTTTTTCACCGGATGGGAAAAAAATTGCTTACGTTGTCCGCAACGATGATGGACGTACTGAGCTGAGAATTATCAACTGGTACGGAGAGTTACTGAAAACCGTAAAAGAGGATGTTCAGGGAAGAATTAGCTGGAGTTCCGGTGGATGGCGGATTCTTTTTGTCTCGGTTAAAGACAAAACGTTTTCTATCTCGAGCATAAGAAATGACGGAAGCCACGAAAAGGAAATCTTTGCAAGTTCGCATCCGCTTTGCTGTCCTGCCATTCAGCCATTTAATAAAAAGCTGACTTTCTCCATGAAAAACGAAAAAAGTTTTCATATCTTCACCTTTTTGAAATAAGGCAGTACGAGGCTGCCTGATTGTATTGAGGGCAATTTAATGCGATAGCGATTGCTTCGGCCAAAATCATTTCCGTTATTTTAATCTGACTTTCGGTTTATGTTTCAAAATAAATATTTTCGATAGCTTCGCAAAGTTACAACCATTATCGGAATTCAGTACTCAATGTTGGCTTTGTCTTTATTCCAGCCTTACGCGCGGGTCAAGAAGTGCATAAATGATATCGACCATAATATTGGTCAGAATGAGGATAACGGCAATAAACAGAACCGTTCCCATGAGGACGGGCAGGTCGTATTTTTCGAGCGCATCCACGATAACCAGGCCGATGCCTTTCCAGTCGAAGACGTATTCCACGAAAACAGCTCCGGCCAGCAAAGAAGCAAACCAACCGGTAATGGCCGTTATGACAGGATTCATAGCATTACGCATGGCATGACGAAAAATAACTCTTGCAGGCGGGAGACCTTTGGCATAAGCGGTCCGAATGTAATCTTTTGAAAGCTCTTCGAGAAGAGCACTCCGCGTGAGGCTAATCACTATGGCCAGCGGACGGATACCAAGAGTAACGGCAGGCAAAATCAAATTTCTCAGACTAAGATAAACCTCTCCCGTGTAACTGTCCACAGAATAAAGGCTGCCAAACATGGGTAGTCCGGTATATTTTTCCCACACAAAACCAAAAAGCCATGCAATAAGGATAGCTGCAAAAAACGAAGGTACCGACATCCCCAAAGAAGAAAAAACCATCATAAACCGATCATAAAGGCTATCCTTATGCAACGCCGCCGGAATCCCCATCAAAATCCCAAAAAACATGGCCATCAGTATGGCGGCTGTAGCAAGAAGTAAAGTTTTAGGAAAAGCTTCGGCTATAATGGCTGACACGTCGCGCTTGCTTTGGTACGACCGCCGCAGATACGGTGGTTTCAGCACCAATACATCGTGTTTAAATCGGATCAGGATATGGGCGGAAGGGTATTTAAGACGACTTAAATACCAGTAGCTCTTTGGATTATCCGCATTGTGCAAAGAAACCGGAGAGAGGTCGTTGAGAAAATTCAAATATTGGATATAGAGCGGTTTATCCAGTCCGAGGTCTTTTCTTATGGCTTCCACGGAAGATATATCCGCCCTTTGCCCCAACAGCATACGGGAGGCATCGCCCGGCAGGATGTTGAAAAGCAAAAACACCAGCGTTACCACACCCCAAAGGACAAGAATGCCATAAAAAAGCCGCTTTAAGATATAGTGAAACATAATGTTATTGTGCCGGTGAAGTTAAATATTTTTCTACTTCTTTTCCAACGGGGAAATCATGATAATGCCATTTCTCAAGAATAACCCCGTTATGCAACAAGAGCAATCCGGGATTGGAGCGAATCATGGCTTTCAGGTCAGTTTCGTCTGCCTGGAAAAACGGAATGTTCAGGTCAAATCGTTTTTCAACCTGCACTATGGTACTGTCTTCCGTAGCTGTAATCAGCACCATCGAGATACTTTTCTTTTTCAGAAACCGGGCTAACATAGCCGCCTTTTGCATGCCTTTGGCATCCGCCAGCTTCACATCAAACGAAACCAAAATAAACTGATATCCCGGATTTTCAACGATAGCTTTGGTTACGTCATTCCCAAGGCTATCCTCAATAATCAAATTATATTTTTTTACTTCAGGAGGTTTCACTACCCGCCGCGAAACAAACTCCCAACGGGCAGTCCAGGCCGTATCTTTCCATGGATAATCGGGAAACAGAAATTCTTTTTTCTCACCGGTCTTTCTGTTTTGAAAAGTTATGTAAGTTTTGGCTTTCTGCTGCACAGGCGATGCCATATCGCGGCCGGTTTTCCAGTTACGAAAATCCACTACCGGAAGGTGGTTCAGGTTAAAAAACATAAACCAAAGAAACAAGCTGCCTACAAGTACAAGCAGTACCGCCTGAAGCAAAGGCTTCGCATGTTTTCCGTTTTTCATACGGTTTCCCCACAGGAAAAAGATATTTAAAATTATCAGGACAATGTTTTTGTAAAAAGTCTGCCAGTTAGTTAGTTTCACAGCATCTCCGAAACAGCCGCAGTCCGGAACCATATTGTACAAAGCATCCAAAAACGTTACGACGGTAAAAAAAACCAACATAATGAGCATGGCTCTGGCAGCTGTCCTGATAAAAATATTAAACAAAAAGCCGAACCCAATCAGGAACTCCGAGAAAATAACAAGAAAAGACAACCATAAAGCGTAAGGCACCAATGCCGTCCAGCCGTAAACCAACAGATAATCCTCAACACGATACGACGTGCCCAGCGGGTCAATTCCTTTCACCACCGATGAAAAGATAAAAACCAGCCCGAGGAAAATTCTGATAAAGGGCACAAGGCGGAAAAATACGGCCTTTGTTTTACGCATGTTCACCTTCGAGTAATATTTTTATCAGGGCAAAAACGGAGTAATTAATAATGTCGTAATAATTGGCATCCAAGCCTTCGGACACAAGGGTTTTCCCCTCATTATTTTCAATTTGTTTAATCCGAAGCAGCTTCATAAGAATGATGTCCGTCAGCGAGGAGATACGCATATTCTGCCAGGCTTCCCCATAATCATGATTTTTATTCATCATTAAATCGTGGGACTTTCCGATATATTTTTTAAACAACGCAATGGCAGTTTTGTTGTCCAAATCTGGCTCTTCGGCTACACCCAATTCCAACTGGATGAGTGCCATACACGAATAATTCACAATAGCAATAAACTCCGGCACAATGCCTTCGTCCACTTTCTGCACACCCTTTTGCTGGATACTCCGGATACGGTTGGCTTTAATATAGATTTGGTCGGTCAGGCTGGATGTTCTTAAAATTCGCCAGGCCACGCCGTAATCTCTCAATTTATTCTCAAAAATCACACTACATTTCTCAATGATGGTTTCAAACTGCCGGGATGTTTTGTCTCTCATGTGTCATTGTTCTAATAATCCGTACCTTTGTTGGGTCTGCAAAAAAACAAAATTAATGGGCAATAAAGATACTTCTTTTTCAAAAATCAGGAGCATTCGGATAGGAGAAAAATTATTTGATTTTTCACAGCCTAAAATTATGGGGGTTCTAAACCTGACTCCCGATTCGTTTTATGACGGAGGAAAATACAATCAGGAAGAGTATTGGGTCGGGCACACCCGCAAAATGTTAGATGAAGGAGCCGATATTATTGATTTAGGAGCCGTTTCTACCCGGCCCGGCGCCGAGCCGGTTAGTGAAGTTATGGAGCTGGACAGGCTGCTTGCTCCATTAAAAATACTGCTTGCAGAATTTCCGGAAGCTGTTTTTTCTATTGACACGTATCATGCCGGGATAGCCCGGCAATGTGTGAAAACAGGCGCACACATGATAAACGACATCTCCGGCGGAAGTTTTGATAAAAAAATGTTCGTGACCATAGCCGATTTAAAAGTCCCGTACGTACTGATGCACATCCATGGTTCACCGAAAAATATGCAGGCACATCCTATTTCAGAAAATATTGAGAATATCATCTATCAATTTTTCAAAGAGAAAGTGGCTGCATTGAGGTTGCTCGGTGTGGAAGATATCATCCTTGATCCGGGTTTCGGATTTGGAAAAACGTTGAAAAGCAATTACCGGCTTTTGTATAAAATAGCTTCCACCCGCATTGATGACCTGCCGATACTCGCTGGGATTTCACGTAAATCAATGATTAACAAAGTTATCGACACAACACCTTCCGAAGCGCTGAACGGCACAACGGTGGTCAACACACTGGCTCTGCTGAACGGGGTCAACCTGTTGCGCGTTCATGATGTGAAAGAAGCTCGCGAAGCCGTTGACATTATCCTTTATTACCGTAACTTTGGCATGTTTTCCAAATAATATTATTTTTACTTTTGAAAAAAATCATTCAACTTGCTTATACTGTTTATTCATATCCGCGTCCTTGACCTGCTTGACATATTTTTTGTCGCAATTCTGCTTTTCGCCCTTTACAAACTCCTGAAAGGAACGGCGGCCATAAATATTTTTTTGGGGATTGTGGCAATATTTCTTTTATGGAAAGTTACCGATTTGCTGAAGATGCAGTTGCTCTCAGATATTCTCGGAGCTTTCATTAGTGTGGGAATCATTGCTTTGATTGTCATCTTTCAACCTGAAATACGGCAATTCCTGCTGGCATTGGGAACCCCGACCTTTTTAAGCAAATATGGCAGACGATTTGCTTTTCTGACAAACTGGTTTCAGACGACTTACGAAACAGATACAGATCCGGTGGTGGTTGCCTGCCAGCACATGAGCAATATAAAGCAGGGTGCACTCATTGTTATCACACGACAGAATGAGCTTCCACAGATTGTTAAAACAGGCGTAGTGATTGATGCGGAAATCAGCAGTCCGATGGTCGAAAATATATTCTTCAAAAACAGCCCGCTGCACGATGGGGCCATGATCGTTACCCAAAACAGGATAAAAGCTGCGAGTTGCGTTCTTCCCGTATCCAAGAAGAAACTTCCCCGCTATGCTGGCCTTCGACACAGAGCAGCCATTGGTCTGACAGAAGTTTCCGATGCCATTGCTATTGTTGTTTCTGAAGAAACAGGAAATATTTCCTATAGTACCCATGGAAACATCCGTCACAATATCGAGCTGGCCACCTTACAACAAAAGTTGGCTTCGGACTTAGGCTTAGACCGGGAACCGGAAGAAAATATTCAAACCGTTAAAAAAGATTAAGGG